>JBKPMA010000701.1:0-4363 GCA_046731935.1 Acidobacteriota bacterium | reverse complement strand
GAATGGCGCGCCCAGCGCGGTGACCAGCAGATCGGCCGGCCGATCGAGATCCTCCTGGCTGTCGATCCCCTCCAGAAGAACGGCGAACTCGTCGCCCGCCAGCCGCGCGACGGTGTCGGTCGTTCGCACCGTGGCAACGAGCCGCTCCGCCACCGCCTTCAGCAGGCGGTCGCCGGCATCGTGGCCGAGCGTGTCGTTGACGTTCTTGAAGTCGTCGAGATCCAGGAACATCACGGCGATGTGCCGGCGTGCCCGCCGGGCGAGCGCCAGCGAGTGCTGCACACGATCGCGGAACAGGTTGCGATTGGCGAGCCGCGTGAGTGGATCGTGAAAGGCCAGCTCGCGCAGCTGCTCTTCGAGGCCCTTGCGTTCGCTGATGTCGCGGACGTTCAGCGCGAGGCCCTGCACCGCGGGGTCACGCGTCAGGTTGCTGCCGACGATTTCGAGCGTCTGACGTTCGGGCGCGCGCTCCACGCGGAGTTCGACAGGACCAACGGCACCAGCGGGTGTCGCCGCGACCTCGTCGAGAAACGCTTTCAGCAGCTCGCGATCCGCGCCGTCCCAGAGCTCGAGCAGGTTCCGCCCGACCACCATGTCGGCCTTGACGCCAAATGTCCGCTCGAAGGCCGGCGACGCGAAGCGCAGCGTGCCATCCGCCGTCACGATCATGATGACGTCCGACGCGTGAGCAATGAGCGAGGCGTAGCGGGCTTCGACCATCTGCGTCGCCCGCTGCTCGCGCTGCCTGGCATCGTCGCGCAGCATGGTGCCCTGACGAACCATCATCAGGAGCGTGAGCACGAACACGATCATCGTCATCACGGCCACGGGGCCGCCGAACTCGGCGCGAGCGAAGTTCACGAGGACGAGAAAGCCGACGAGCACTGCCGCATAGGGCAGCCCGTGCACGAGGGAGCTGGAGCCCGTCGAAACGGCACGGAACGAGCGGTGCGCCGTCCGCAGCTGCTCGTACGCTGCGGCCGAGAGCGGCACGTAGCACGCGACGTAGAGCACGTCCTGCAGACCACCCGGCAGGTACCCGCCGCCGACTTTGGCGAGTGCCCACAGGATGTCGCCGAGGAACATCGTGATGAATCCGGCGAGCAGGAGCATCGGGATGCGCTGACTGCTCGCGTCGGTCAGGAGCAGGGTGCCGAAGGCGAGCAGCAGGACACAATTGAGGGCGAGGTACGACTGGCTGAGCGCCTGCTTGATGAAATCGATTTCGGCGCCGGCGGCAGCGGGCCGGATCACCAGGAACCAGAAGAACGCGCCAAAGCCGACGACGAAAATTGCCGCGTCGAGGACGACCCGGCCCCAGGGTATCCACATCGCCCTCGCGCGGATGAAGAAGTACACCGCGGCGAAGACGGCCGGATAGAACGCGACGTAGAACACGTCGGCGACGCCAGGGAAGGGATCGACGCCGCGCAGCCACGACACCGTCCCGATGACCGTGCCGACGAAGTACAGCGTCAGCGCGAAGGCCATGCAGCGCCAGGCGGCCTGAAGTGGACCGCGAGGCAGATAACGGGCGGCGGCCGCCGCGATGATCACGGCGACGAGGTTGGCCGGACCGTCGGCGATCAACCCCAGGTAGTGTTGTGTCTGCGGGCCGCCCCAGCCTGTCGCCATCCAGAGGGCGGTCGCGCCCACATACACGACGAGCGCGACCAGGAGCTTCCCGACCCATCCTGGTACAGAATTCGAGCTTGAGGACGCAGAGACCACGCTGTCTCTGTCATCGGCGCTTCCCTGTCAGGCCTGTATCTGGGTAGAGCGGCGAGAGGTATGTCGCAAGCGCGCGATGACACGGCCGCTCAGCGCACCGCTCGGATAAGCGAGTTTGAGTGTTACGGCGCGCAGCTGCGTGAAGACGCGCTCACCGGGCACCGCATGTGTTAGCGTCTCGCCGGAGCTCACGATGCCACGACTCTTTATCGGCGCGCTCGTCCTGCTGACGCTACCCGCCTTGTGGTCGCCGCACGTTCCGGGCGGCCGTACAAGCGAGGAGGCTGACCGACGATTCATGGCACTGTCGACGGAGTTCATCCATGCCTCCCTTGCCATGATTCCGAGCAACGCCAGCGCAGCCGGGTATCACGAGCATCACGATCCCGCGACCGGGCACACCATCCAGCTCGACGCCGTTCTCGACGATTTCAGCGCCGCTGGGTTCGACACGCAGCGGCGTTTCTATCGCGAGTGGCGGAGCCGGTTCGCGGCGACGCCGAAGCAGGCGCTCGGTCCTCAGGAAGCGGCCGACTGGCAGTTGATCGATGACCAGATTGCGCTGCAGCTGCTCGAGTACGAGCGCATTCAGAACACCAGGCACAACCCGACGGTGCAGGTGGAGGCCATCGGCGGCGCGCTGTTCCTTCCGCTCACGCAGGAGTACGCCCCCAAGGAGACGCGGATCGGACACGTGCTCAGCCGTCTCGAACAGGTGCCGCGCGCGCTCGAACAGGCACGCGAAATCCTCCTGGACGCGGATCCAATCTTCGTGAAGGTGGCCGCGGAGGAAAACGACGGCAATATCGATCTCGTCGAGCACACGATCCGGCAGGCGATCCAGGACGGTTCGCCGCTGGCCGCGCGGTACGACGCTGCGGCTCCGAAAGCCATTGAGGCGTTCCGTGCCTTCAATGCCTGGCTGTCGCGCGACCTCGCGGGACGCAAGACGGACCGGACATGGCGCCTCGGTAAGGCGCTCTACGACGAGAAGTTCAAGTACGTGCTCGAAACGTCGTCGACGCCGGAACAGGCTGTCGCGGACGCCGAGGCGGAGCTCACGCGCACGCGTGCCGACATGATGCAGCTCGCCCTCCCGCTGCACGCACAGTGGTTTCCCGATCACGGGGATCACGCCAGCGCGGCCGGTGAGGACCGTGAAAACGTCGTCCTCCGCGAAGTGCTGCAGCGGATTTCTGACGACCATCCGTCCAGGGCGGCCCTTCTCGAGTCAGTCGGCGCGGACCTGAAAGGCATCACGCAATTCATCCGCGACCATCGGATTGTCAGCCTCAGCCCGCGCGACAACCTCAAAGTGATCCCGACACCGCCCTTCATGCGCGGCATCTATTCGGTCGCGGGCTTTCACAGCGCTCCGCCGCTCGAGCCGACCGCCGAAGCCGAATATTGGGTGACGCCCATCGATTCGGCGGTGCCTGAAGCAAAGGCAGAGTCGAAGCTGCGCGAGTACAACCGGTGGGTGCTGCTGTGGCTCACGATCCACGAGGCCCTGCCGGGGCACTACATCCAGGCGGAGCACGCCAACGACATTCAGCCGGAGGCCCGGAAGCTGGTTCGTAATCTGTTCGGCAACGGCGCGTACGTCGAGGGGTGGGCGGAATACATTGCCGACGTGATGGTGAACGCTGGCTTCGCGGATCGCGATCCTCGATTCCAGATCAGCCGCAAGAAGATCTGGCTGCGGGCCGTCGCGAATTCGATTCTGGATGTGAAGCTGCAGACCATGGGGATGTCAGACCAGGACGCGCTCGATCTCATGGAGAAACGCTGTTTCCAGACGCGGGCCGAAGCGGAAGGCAAGCTGCAGCGCGCGAAATTGAGCTCCGCGCAGTTGCCCACCTACTTCACCGGCGGCCGCGCGTGGTGGACGTTCCGTAAGCGCTACGAACAGAAACACGGGCCGGATTTCGACATGTTGAAATTCCACGACCAGGCGCTCGCGTTCGGCCCCCTGCCCGTGCCCGTCGTCGAGCAGTTGATGAAGTGAGCGGGATGACAGTCTGTCGCTTGGTTCGGGGCGACGCCTAGTCGCAGCGCAACGCGACGACCGGATCCACGTGGAGCGCCCGGCGTAGCGGCAGCACCGTCGCGGCAAGTGCGGCCGCGCTCAGGATGGCGACAGGCAGGACGAGGCTCATGGGATCGTAGGGCGATGCCTCGTACAACAGCGCACGCACAAAGCTGCTGAGACCGAGGCCGGCGGCCAGACCGAAACCGAGCCCGGCCAGCACCACCACGAACATCTCTCCAAACACGGCTCTGATCACGGCGGCTGTGCCAGCGCCCAGCGCGACGCGTATGCCGATCTCCGGCATGCGCTGGACGACCGAGTAGCTCAGAATGCCGTAGACACCAATCGCGGCGAGCACCAGACTGACGATGGCAAAGAACGCAGAGAGTACGGCGAGCAGCCGCTCACGGATCAGCGTTCGCTCGATCAGCACGGACTGCTCCATCGTCTCGGAGATGGTGACGTCCGGATCGACGCGAGCGAGCTCCGCCCGGATGGCGCCGGCCAGCGTCGCCGCAGACGCATCGGACCGAACTTCAATTGTCTTGTTGTTGAGACCCGTCATGGGAACGTAGACGGTAGGACGCCAGGGCTCGCGGA
>JBKPMA010000700.1:0-4171 GCA_046731935.1 Acidobacteriota bacterium | reverse complement strand
CCGTCAAGCCGAACCTGGTGTTCCTCGACGTCATGATGCCGAAACTGAGTGGGTTCGACGTCTGCAGCCGTGCCAAGCAGGGCCTGGGTCTGAAGGACGTGTACATCGTCCTGCTGACCGCGAAGGGCCAGGAATTCGATCGGCAGCGCGGACAGGAAGTCGGCGCCGATCTCTACATGACGAAGCCATTCGATCCCGACGCGCTGCTGCAAAAAGCTCGCGACGTCCTGGGGCTCTGAGCGAATGTCGGGTGCACTCCGGCAGCTGATGCGGCGTCAGCGCGATGCGCGCGCGCTCGTTTCGCTGCTTGCCGAGTCCATGGGATCGTCGGTGGCCGTCGAGGACGCCGACGGACAGCTGCTCCACGGCGAAGCGCCATCCGGCGAGTCGACGCGCTTTCCAATCACACAGGCGGGCTTACGCGTCGGCTGGGTCGCCGGCGGCGCGGACGCGCGGCTCGTCGCCGCGCTGCTCGATCACCTCGTGGCGGGAGACGCGGAAAAGAAAGCGCTCGGCGCAGAGGTTCTTCACCTCTACCGCGAAGTCAATCTGATCTACAGCTTCTCCGAAAAGCTTGCCGCGCTGCTCGACCTCGAGCAAGTGGCGGCGCTGACGCTGCGCGAAGCGCGACAGATGATCGTCGCCACCGATGGCGTGCTGATGCTCCTCGAGGAAGCCACCGGAGCACTTCAGACCGTCGCCGGGTTTGGAGACGAACTTCCCGCCCTCACCGGTTTCCGCCTCGGCCTCGGCATCGTCGGCGCCGTGGCGGCGTCAGGCGTCGCCGAAATCGTCAACGACGTGGATGCCGATCGACGGCGCATCACGGAGCATCCCACCGTCAAGGCGCTGATCTGCTCGCCGCTCAAGGTCGGCGAGCGCGTGATCGGCGTGATCGCGATCGGCAGCACGATGCCGATGGCCTACACCGCAGCGGAACTGAAGCTGCTCACGACGCTGGCACTCCAGGGCGCGACGGCGATCGAGAACGCGCGCCTGTTCGAGCGCACCGTACACGCCGCGCACGAGCGCGAGCAGCTGATGGCGCTGCACCAGGCCGCCGAAGTGGCGCGTGCGAAGCTCGAAAGCGAGCTCACCCTGGCCGCGCGGATCCAGGCGGACCTGTTCCCGGCGGAACTGCCCGTCATACCAGGCTACGAACTGGCAGCCAGAAATCGGCCCGCACGACGGTGCGGAGGCGACTACTACGACGCGCTGACGTCTCAGGACCGCGGCGATCGGCTCGCATTGTGCGTCGCGGACGTGGCCGGCAAGGGCCTGCCAGCCGCACTGGTCATGAGCAACATGCAGGCGACGCTCCGCGCGTTGCTTGGACGGTTGAGCGGCCTCCCCGAGCTCGCGAATGTCGCGAGCGATTTGCTCTACGCCTCGACATCGCCCGAAAAGTACGTGACCGCCGCGCTGGCGGACCTGAATCCGTCGAGCGGCCAACTGACGTTCGTCGGCGCCGGACACCTGGACAACTACATTCTGCGGGCCACGGGCGAGACGGTCACACTCGACTCGACAGGCACGCCGCTCGGTTTGCTGCCCTTCATGCCGCCCTACACCGAGACGACTCACTCGCTGGGACCGGGCGACTGCCTCGTGCTCTTCTCGGACGGCGTGACCGACGCGCAAAACGAGTTGGACGAAGAGTTCGGAGTCGGTCGAGTGCTCGAGATCCTGCAGGGTGCGGCCAACCTCTCCGCCAAGGACGTGATCGGACGCGTGTTCGAGGCGATCGACGCGTTCGTGCAAGGCGCTCCGCAGTTCGACGACATCACGATGATGGTCGTGCGGCGCCTGAAATGAGGGTCGGGCCTTCGGGGTCGGGCCGTCAGTGACCTCCAAACAGTGAGAGGCTGTCCAACGCAAAGGCGAACGACACGTACCATCCGCGCGCGAATCGGTCGCGCGTCCGGATGTCGTCGCTGGAGCTCACCGGATCGCCAACCTGCTGGCCGTCCAGCCTCGTCACTCGCTGGAACGTGACACCGCCGCCGAACCGCGCGTATCTCGCGAGCTCGAGCACTCCGCCGGCGTGAACGGCCGGATTGTCGCTGCTGAACGCCGCGCCGACCTGCACGCCAGGGCGGATGGGCCAATCGCCCGCGGCCTCGTTCCAGCGCTGCACGATCCAGTAGTCCAGGAAGATGCCGAACTGACCGGAGCGATTCGTCTCTCCGGTCTGTGCGATGACCTTCTGCTTCGGCGCAGCCGGATCGGCGACCGCGCCGAATTCGCGATCGACGATGTTGGTCGCGGTCACGCCGACGTCCACGCCGAACAGCCTCGAGCTCGTGGAGGCAAGCGCATAGCTGGTCGCGGATTTGGCTGGATGCGCGAGGGCGACTTGATTGGCGTAGGCGGCGTCCGCGGCAACCGTGATTGGGTACGTGCGGATCACGTCCCACGACACGTCGTTCGACGGCGGCGTGACCTCGAACCACATGCGGGGCACTCCTCCCACCAGGTTGTTCGCATAGCGGCGTTCGGCGGCGTCCAGCACGGCGGCGGCGAGATTGATCTCGGCGGACTTCGCCAGGACGCTCTCGATCGCCGTCACCAGCTTCTGATCCGCCTTGTCGAGCTCCAGCGCGCGGTCCAGGCTGGCAAAACGCCGCGCCTCCTGAGAGAGTGCGGCATCGACGTCCGCCGCCCGTGCTATTCGATCCAGCGCCGCCTGGAATTCTGCGGCGAGCGTGAGCAGCACTGGAGGCACACCTGCTGTTGGCACACTGCTCAGAGATTGTTTTACTTCAGTGATCGCCGCGGCCACACCAGCAGGTGTTGGGGAGGCGATCTGGAGCAGCGCAAGAAAACGCGCGATGGCGGGCTTGTACTCGACGCCAAACCACGCGGCGTCCTCGTACCGCTGCCGGAGGCCAGCCGTTACAGAACGGGCCTGCGATGCTGGGGATTCCTCGACCGGGCGGCACGAGTACGGCATCGGCCGTCCGAGCTCCAGCTGTTGCAGCAGGGCGACCATCGCCTCCCGACAGCGACCAATCCCATCGATCGCGTGCTTCGTTGCGAGGGATTCGTCGCTCAGGAGCAGAACACGGTGCTGGCGCTCGGCGACAACGGCAGCAATCGCATCGGCTACCGAGCGATCGGCGCCCGTCAGCGCGAGGAGCGGTGAGGGCGGCGCTTCGGTCAAGCGCTGGCCGGCCATCGTCACCCAGCTCTGAAGCGCCGATCCAAGGCCTGTCATCAGCGACTGCAGAACGGCAATCTGGGCGATCTCCTCTTCTTTGACCTCACCGACGCTGCTGCCGTACAGAAGCGGATTCGAATTGGTGATGACGACGAGCACGCTGTCCTGGGAGCCGGCGTACACCGTGGGTCGTCCATTCGCGTCGAGGGTCGAGCGGCTCTGACGCTTGGTGCCTTCGAGATCCCACCGCGCGGCCGAGTGGTCGTAAGTCAGCACCAGCACGGGACGATCAGGGGCCACGCCTTCGATGTCCTTGCAGTAGTCCGGCGCGCCACTGACCCGGCATCGCTCGCGCAGGACGTACCACCGGAACGCTTCCCGCCGCGGATCGTCTGCGCTGATGCCCCGGTTATCGCAGAAGCGCGACTGCCGGTGCTGCGGCTCCTGACAGAACTCGCGCTCGTACACGGCGTCGACCGTCCGTGTGGCCGCCTGAGCAGGCACGCCCGCGGCAAGCAAAACCATCGTGGCAAGTAAGACCATCTGGCTGGCTCCTCGAAGTCCGGCACACGCGTGCCCGTGTCTGACAAACATACCGGCATTCGGACGATCTCACCCTGCGAGCGCCAAGGAATTGTGCACGCGGAGCCCTCCAGACTCGCGCAAGGTCTTCAGTAGAATGCAGGTCTCCATGGATTTCGCACCGCTCCGCCACCGCGACTATCGCCTGTTGTTCGTGGCCCAGTCGGTTTCACTGCTTGGCACGATGGTCAGCTACGTGGCGTTGCCCTTTCAGATGTACCGGCTGACACATTCGTCATTGTCAGTGGGCCTGCTGGGTCTGGCCGAACTCGTACCGCTGCTCTTGACGGCGTTTCTAGGTGGTGCGCTCGCCGACGCCATGGACAAGCGCCGTCTCGTCATCGTCACCGATGCGATGCTGGCCGCCGGGAGCGTGTCGCTGACTGTCGTCGCCCTACACGGACAAGCGGTGTGGATGCTGTACCTGCT
>JBKPMA010000699.1:0-3766 GCA_046731935.1 Acidobacteriota bacterium | reverse complement strand
GATCCAGCGTGGCTGCTTCGATCGAGCGCTGCAGTTCGTGAATCGTCTGCTCGATCCCGGTGACGCGCGCGGCCAGCGCCTGCGCCACTTCGCGATCTGCCGTCATCCGGTCGCGAGCGTCGCGAATCTCGCCCTTCGTCGCGAGAATGCCGCGAGACTCGACCGCTTCGCCCCCGAAAACGAGGTGGCCCCCGCGGGCGACATCGCCCTGAAGTGTGGCGACTGTGGCTCCGGTCTCGCGTGCGGCGCCGACGGCCTCGTCGAAACTGCCCGCAATCCATGCGCGACCGAGCGCGTGTCCGATGGCGCTGGCGTGGGGACCCGTGACGCGCACGACATCTTTCAGCGCGCGGAGTCCGTGGATCGCCGGCTCGGGTTCCGGCGCCCGCTCGACCGTCTGGGCATCGAGAACCACGAAGCCGCATCGGCCTGCCTGGTGCTCGCGCACGAGCTGAAGACCCGCCGCAGCGTGCTGGTGCGACGGCACGATGACGTGCTGCAGCAGATCGCCCAACAGCGATTCCACCGCGCGCTCGTGCCCGCGTTCCACATCGAGATAGTCGGCCACGGCGCCGAGCTGGCTGACCGCACCGTTGGCCTGCGCGAGTACGACGCGCGCGGCATCGCCGTAGCCGGCACGGGCCGCATCCAGCTCTTCGAGCGAGCGGAGTCGCGCCGCGAGAGCCGCAAGGTCGTGTTCGCGGGTCCGGAGCTCACGCGCGAGCGTCTCGTGCTCGGACCGCGCGGCCGCCAGGCGCGCTTCGTGGTCTGCTCGGAGGGTCCGCGTGGACTCGAGCGCGATCTGTGCCACAGACAGCGCGTCTTCGGCGGCACGGCGGGACGCATTGAGCGCCTCGCGCTCCACCGCGAGGTCCCCTTCCTCGATTTCCAGCCGTCCGAGCGTTTCGCCAACGCGCTCCCGAGCGGTCGCCGCGTGGGCGATCGCGTGGCGGAGGGCTGTCGCCGAATTGATGGCGGCGAAGACGTCGCCGCGAGCGGCCTCGACGTCGCTCTCGAGGCCCTCGAGCACGCGAACCGCGGACTGCCAGGCCTCCTGCTCGCTGATGAGCGACGAGGTGGCGTCCTCCAGCTCCTGAGCCGCCGCAGCGGCCGCCGCGCGGCGTTCCTCGAGCGCCAGTCGGCCCGGCTCCCGTCGCGACTCCAGCGATGCGAGCTCGCCGTCCAGCTCGCTCACGCGTCCACCGAGCGCTGCGACCTGCTGGCGGTCGAATTCGATCTGCTGCTGACGCCGTTGCGTCTCGAGCTCGCGGCTGTGCGTGGACTCGCGCACTTCGCCCGCGCGCGCCTCCGCTTCCGCCAGCTCGATGCGGAGCCTGGCGAGCGTGCCGTCCATCTCCGCCACGCGCGCGCTGGCAGCCGCTTCGCGCGCCCGTGCGTCGGCGAGGCGTGCCCGTGAGCTCTCGATCACGGCGCGAAGCTCGCGATAGCGGCCGGCGAACAGGACCTTTTCCCAGCGGCGCATCTCGTCACGCAGCTTCCGGTACCGGCGTGCCTTCGCAGCCTGCCGCTTTAGCGTGCCGCGCTGTTTCTCGACCTCGAAGACGATGTCGTCGATGCGCGTGAGGTTCTGCTGTGCCGCGTCGAGCTTCAACTCGGCGGCGCGGCGGCGGGCTTTGTACTTCGTGATGCCTGCGGCTTCTTCGATCAGCTGACGGCGATCCGCCGGCCGCGAGCTCAGAATCATGCCGATCTTGCCCTGCTCGATGATGGCGTAGGCCTTCGCACCCAGGCCGGTGTCCATCAGCAGCTCGTGCACGTCTTTCAGTCGGCAGACCTGCCCGTCGATCAGATACTCGCTCTCGCCGGAGCGATACAGCCGGCGCACGACCTCGACTTCCCGTGCGCTGAGCGGCGTGGAATCAGCATCCTCGTCATCGTGATGGTCCAGGTCGAGCCCGTGGCCGTTCGTACCGTTGACGCCGTTGACCGGCGCCGCCACGTCCTCGATCAGCCCCACCCCGGCCTGCACGGTCGTGACTCCGGCAAGCCGCAGCCGAACTTCCGCCGACCCCGTCGGCTTCCGCGCGTCGCTGCCGTTGAAGATGACGTCTTCCATCTTGTCGCCGCGCAGGCTCTTCGCGCTCTGCTCGCCGAGCACCCACGTGATGGCGTCCGCGACGTTGCTCTTGCCGCATCCGTTGGGGCCGACGATGGCGGTGACGCCTGCGTCGAAGGCGAGCTCGGAGCGGTCCGAGAACGATTTGAAACCGGCGATCTGCAGTCGTTGCAAGCGCATGTGACGAAATCCTCGTGACGACCCTGGTCAGGCTCCATCCACGGCCCACTGCACGTACGCCCGGAGCGAGGCACTGCGCTCGAGCCGCAGCACCTGACGAACCGGAAGTCGTTCAGCTTGTTCGGGATAGACTCTGCGACGCGATCGAGGGCCCGGCGGAAACGCTCCCTCGACAGGGAGCTGCCCCAGGGGCCGCTCAGATGGCGGGCAGTGTAGCAGCGGCCATACCTAGTGGCAAGGCCATTCTGCTACACCATATTTTGGGTCACTTGGCCGCGAGACGAGCGGCCGACTAGCGGGCGCCGACTCGCTGGTTCCGAGTCCGCGACAGCTCGGTCAGGCGTTCTGCCTCGCCGAACAAGCCCAACGCCGTCTGTGCCTGCGGATCGGCCGAAATCAGGTGGCGGCGAGCGACGGCGACGCCGAAGAGGGAGAGGTCGATTTCGTAGCGGATCATCGCCTTGATGTACGGCAGATCGGCCGCGAACGCCTCCTCGTCGATCCTCAGGGTTGTCGTCCCGACAAACGTCTTGAAGTCGGCCACCATCGCCTCATCGACCTCGAAGTTGGGACCGACCGTGCGGCGATCTTTGCCGGAGCCTGGAATCCGGGTGTCGCCTTCGGCGACAAAGCGCTGGGAGAAGGTGGCGAACAACTGGCGCGCATACAGGCTGCGGCCGAACTTGGACGGATTGAAGCCCTCGATCGGTCCTTCGACGCGGCGATCGGGCTCGATGCCGCCGCCCGCGTACACCTTGCGTCCGGCATCCGTCAGTTTCAGATCCTTCGCATCGTGCGGACGCTCGGCGCTCTGCGCACGGTAGGTGTACGTCAGGTACTCGTCGAACGTGCCGTCCCACGGACGCTGAATGAGACGCCCGCTCGGCGTGTAGTAGCGCGCTGTGGTGAGCGCCAGCCCGGCGCCACCGCTGATCCGGTAGATCGATTGCACGAGCGCCTTGCCGAACGTCGTTTCACCGACGACATACGCGCGGTCGTGATCCTGAAGCGCGCCCGTCACGATTTCCGACGCGCTCGCGCTGTTGCGATTCACGAGCATGACGACCGGCAGGTGCGTGTAATCGCTCTCTTCGGTCGCGTGGTAATCCTGATCGGAGTTTGGCACCCGCCCGCGCGTGTAGACGATCATGTCGCCCTTGGGCAGGAACCGGTTGGCGACGCGAATCGCCTGATCGAGCGGACCACCCGGATTTCCTCGCAAATCGAGCAGCAGACGCCGCGCGCCCTGCTTGGTGAGGTCCTGCAGCGACTCGCCCAGGTCGTGGTCGGTGTTCTCGGCGAAATCCTGAAGGCGGATGTATCCCGTGTGATCGTCGACCATGAAGTACGCCGGGATCGACGGAATGTTGATCTCGTCGCGCGGTACTTCGAGCGGAATCAGCTGGTCGTATCCGGAACGGCGGATGCCCAGCTGCACCGTCGTGCCCTTGGGTCCGCGGAGCTTTCTGACCGCCTGGTCGCTCGTCCAGCCCTTCGCATCCTCAGTAC
>JBKPMA010000698.1:0-9080 GCA_046731935.1 Acidobacteriota bacterium | reverse complement strand
GTCCACGATCGTCCGGATGCCGCGTGCGCGTGCGGCGCGGCAGATGTCGCGCACCGGGAAGATCTGACCCGTCAGATTCGTGATGTGACAGAAATGGATCACTTTCGTCGCCGGTGTGATCGCGCCGAGCACGCGGGAGGCGAGGTCGGCCTGAGAGGGTGGTGGTACCGGGAACGTGATCTTCCTGACGACGATGCCATCGCGGCGGGCGCGCTGGTCCCAGGTGTCGAGCATGCGTGGATAGTCCTGCGTTGTCGTCAGGACCTCGTCGCCGGGCTTCAAGGTGAGTCCAAGCTGCGCCGCCTGCAGGGCTTCGCTCGCGTTGCGGGTAATCGCCAGTTCTTCGCCGTCGCAGCCGAACGTGGCGGCGAGCCGCCGCCGGACGGTTTCGATGTTGGGCTCCAGCGTCTGCCACATGTAGTACGACGGGGCCTGGTTCGAGATGTCCAGATAGCGTTTGTAGGCCTCGTGGACGACACGGGGGCTCGGCGACACGCCCCCGTTGTTGAGATTCACCATCGTCCGGTCGAGGGTGAACGCCTGCTGGATGCCGTGCCAGTAGTCCTCGTCGGCAGCCACGTCCAGCGCCGATCCCCTGGTGCCGCTGTCGGCCGCCGCCACCCGGGCCTGCCACCCGTCCACCAGGGCCGCCGCGGCCCCAACGCCGGCCGACGCCCGCCTGACGAAATCGCGTCTCGTCAACATCGCCCTCACCTCGACTCCCTGACATCCCTCTCTGGCAGGTCACGTCTAATGTCGCGCTTGCCGAAGGCGCGCGTGACCGGTATTCTGCGCCGTACCACCAGGAAGCACACCACATCCTACCGAAGAGGCTCTTACCATGGCGTCCAGCGAGGAACCCAGGGGCGGACCACCAGCAGCGATCGAGGACACCGGGCCAGGCGTCAGCCGCCGTTCGTTCCTGAAGTCGGTTGGCGTAACGGGCGTCGTGGCGGGTGTGGTCGCAGAGGCCGCACCCACCGCGCAGGCTCCCGCGCCGGCTGCCGTCGGTCCGGGCGAAGTGTCAATCGCGTTGACCATCAACGGGGCCAAACGCACCCTCAAGGTCGAACCGCGCGTCACGCTGCTCGACGCGCTTCGCAATCGCCTCGATATCACAGGTCTCAAGCGAGTCTGTGACCGCGGCACCTGCGGGGCGTGCACGGCCGTTGTGGATGGCCGGACGGCCTATACCTGCTCGATGCTCGCCATCGAAGCGCAGGGCAAGGACATTCGCACGATCGAAGGACTGAGTGACGGCACGGTGCTCCATCCGGTACAGCAGGCGATTCTGGAGCACGACGGCACGATGTGCGGCTTCTGCACGCCAGGCTTCGTGATGTCCGCCGTCGGGCTCCTGCAGAAGAATCCGACGCCGACGGCCGAACAGGCACGCGAAGCGCTGGACGGCAACATCTGCCGGTGCGGCACGTACAACCGGCTCCTCGACGCGGTGCTGCAGGTGAAGGGAGGCAGCCGTGGCTGACCGTCAAGTTCCCGAGGTCAAGGCCCCTGCGGCTCCGACGCAGCACGCCAAGTATCCGTGGCCGGAGCCCACGACGACGCAGTTGATCAGCAAGCCGCACACGCGACTCGATGGCGCCCTCAAACTGTCGGGCCACGCCAAGTACAGCTACGACGTGAACCGTCCCGGTCTGCTCTACGGACGGATTCTTCGGTCGCCGCATCCCCATGCCCGCGTCGTGTCGGTCGATCTGTCTGACGCGCAGAAAGCGCCGGGTGTGAAGGCCGCGCTCGCAGTCGTCCAGCCTGGCGGCAAGGTGATGTACCAGGGTGATGAAGTAGCGGCCGTCGCGGCCGCTACCGAGGAACAGGCGCGCGATGCACTGCGCCTGATCAAGGTCCAGTACGACGTCCTCGCGCACATCGCGACGGAGACTCTCGCGTTGCGGCCGGACGCACCCGCGGTCTTCGAGGGCGGCAATATCAAAGAAGGCAACACCGACGAGACGGGTGACCTCGAGGCAGGCTTCAAGGCCGCCGCCGAGATCGTGGAAGCCACGTATCAGACGCAGGTGCAGACGCACGTGTGCCTCGAGACGCACGGCTGCGTCTGTGAGTGGGAAGGCGACAAGCTCACCGCGTGGGTGTCGACGCAGGCCGTCCACGGCACTCGCGAGGGATTCGCGGAGTCACTGCAGATCCCGCAAGCGAACATTCGCGTCATCTGCGAATACATGGGCGGTGGGTTCGGCAGCAAATTCGGTCCGGACGTCCAGGGTGTCGTCTGCGCCAAGCTCGCGAAGGCGGCTGGTGCCGCCGTCAAGCTGATGCTCGACCGGAAGGAAGAACATCTCGCGGCAGGGAACCGTCCATCGTCGGTGTCGAAGATCAAAGCCGGCGTCGCCGCCGACGGCATGCTCACCGCGTTCGACGGCGAGTCGTACGGGACGGGAGGTGCGAGCGCCGGTGCCGGATTCCCGCTGCCGTACATCTACACGTTCCCGAACCGACGTCGCAGGCATCGGGATGTCTTCACGAATGCGGGACCCGCGCGCGCGATGCGGGCCCCGGGACATCCGCAAGGCTGCTTTGCGACCGAGCTCCTGATGGACGAGCTCGCCGACAAGGTCCGAATGGATCCGGTCGAGTTCCGGATCAAGAACCTGCCGGCCGAGGCGCCAAACCGGATGTGGCGGAAGTACTTCCCGATTGCCGCCGAGAAGTTTGGATGGTCGAAACGGCATGCGACGGGGGATCCAACGCCGGGGCCGATCAAGCGGGGCATGGGCTGCGCCGCGAACCAGTGGGGCGGCGGCGGACGAGGCACGAAGGCACACGTTGAAATTCACTCCGACGGCGGAGTGGTCGTGCGCTGCGGCACGCAGGATATCGGGACCGGCACGCGCACGATCATCGCCATTGCCGCTGCCGAGACGCTCGGCTTGCCATATACGTCGATCAAGACGGAGATCGGCGACAGCCTGTATCCATTCAGCGGCGGCAGCGGCGGTAGTACGACGTCCGCATCGGTCATGCCGGCGATCCGTGTCACGACAGGCAAGGCGTTCGACGCCTTGGCGGCGCGGGTCGCGTCGTCGATGGGCGTGCAGCCGGTGTCACTCGTGGCGCGCGACGGCCGTGTGTTCGTGAAGGACACTCCGTCGAAGGGCGTGACCTGGAAGGAAGCGTGCCGGCTGCTCGGCACCGAACCGGTCTCCGTAGACGGTGAGTGGGAAGCCGGTTTGTCGGCGAGCGGGACGAGCGGTGTCCAGTTTGCCGAAGTGCAGGTCGACATCGAAACGGGCGTGACCAGAGTAGACCGCGTGGTCTGCGTGCAGGACTGCGGCCTCGTGATGAACCCGCTGACGACCGAGACGCAGATCCACGGCGGGATCATCATGGGTGTCAACTGGGCGCTGTTTGAGAACCGCATCCTCGATCGCAACACCGGTCAGATGGTGAACCCGAACATGGAGTGGTACATGCTCGGCGGGATGTCGGACATCCCCAAGATCGATGTCGTGTTGATGAACCAGCCTGAGCGCGGTGTCATCGGTATCGGCGAGCCGCCGACGATTTCGACCGCTGCCGCCATCGCCAATGCGGTCGCAAACGCGATAGGCGTTCGCGTGCGATCGCTGCCCCTCAGTCCGGACAGGGTTCTCGCCGCGCTCGCCGCGCAGCAGAAAGCAGGAGGCACGCTGTGAAGTCTTTTGCTTACGTCAACGCCGCGAACCAGGCTGAGGCTCTGGCGTCTCTTTCGACCGAACGTGGCAAGGTGCTGCCGCTTGCCGGCGGGATGGATCTGCTCGCGATGATGAAAGACTACGTCGCGCAGCCCGACACTCTGGTGAACGTCAAGAACCTGCCGTCAGACATCGCGGTGCCTGCACAGGGACAGATCACGATCGGCTCCGCCGCGAAGCTCGTGGACGTCTCGGGACATGCCGCCCTCGCAGAAGCGTTTCCGGCCCTCGTCGCTGCTGCCGGATCCGTCGGTACGCCGCAGATCCGGAATCTTGCGACGGTCGGTGGAAATCTCATGCAGCGGCCGCGGTGCTGGTACTTCCGGAACGAAGAGTTCGTCTGTCTGAAGAAAGGCGGGTCGCGCTGCTTCGCCGTGGACGGTGAGAATCAGTTCCACGCGATCTTCGGCGACGCGCCGTGTCACATCGTGCATCCGAGCACGATGGCGCTGCCGATCATCGCGTATGGCGGGCGGATTCGCGTCGCGGGCCCCGATGGCGAGCGCGAGATCGACAGCGATCGTTTCTACGTCATGCCGGATCGCAACATGTATGGCGAGACGGTGCTCGAGACCAACGAGCTCGTGACGGGCGTCATCCTTCCGCGCACCGCCAACGTGAAGAGCGTTTTCTACGAGGTGAAGTTCAAGCAGTCGCACGATTGGCCCGTCGCAGTCAACGCCGTCGCGCTGACGATGTCGGGAACCACGGTGCAGTCCGCACGCATCGTGCTCGGTGCCGTCGCCCCGGTGCCCTGGCGGGCGCGCGAAGCCGAGGCGCTGCTGAAGGGACAGACGATCACCGAAGACCTCGCGCTTCAGGCAGCCGCAGCGGCGGTCAAGAATGCGAAGCCGATGACGCAAAACGCCTACAAGATCCAGCTGACGCGCGTGGCGCTGCAGCGGGCGCTGCTCAAAGTGGCCGGGCTGAAGGCGTAATCAGACGCCGATACGAACGCGAACACGGAAACGACACGACTCCGAAGAGGCCGCTTATGGAAACCGCCACCATCCCGTGCGCCAACCTCCGCCACAAAGGAATGTACGTCCTGCGCGACGGCGACGACGCCGATGCGTGCTACGACGCGTACGACGCGACGGTGTACTGGTGCACGCGGACGCAGAAGGCCCTGGGTCCGGACGGAAAGCTCGTGAGTCACAGTGCGTGCACGCACGGCCGGGAGTGCTGCCGATAAGGTTCAGGCGATCGCCTGGTCCAGCTGGAGCGACCTGCTACACTGGGCTTTTACGACGGTGTCAGGACCATCAGCCCTGGCAGCCGGAACGGAGTGCACCATGAGAATGCCCTGGCTCGTCGCCGCCATCGTCGCAGTGGCCACGCCAGTTTTTGCAGCTGCGCGGACGCCAATCACCGGTGAGTACGTCGAAGCTCGCACCGCCGAGGTCTTCACGGGCGGGTGCATCATGTCCAGCGAAGCCGAGACGATCGGCCGCCAGGCCGTGATGGCCTGGCACATCAATCACGGCGTCTTCAACGGCGTCGCACTCGACGGTCTGAGCGTGATCGCCGCGGTTGCCGGCGACCGCAACCTCGGCATCCGCGAGATCGGCGGCGGCGCACCCACTGTGGTGCGGGCCGCCGTCATCGTAGACAGCCGGGCGACCGGCGCGCAGAAGGAAGCGCTCGTGGCGTTCGTGCGCCAGATCTCGGGCGGGCTCATCGACGAGGTCGTGAACGTCTCCGCGGCGCCGGTGACATTCGAATCGAACGGCCATGAGGTTCGTGTCGCCGCTGCCGATGCATCACTTGCCGTGGCGCGTCACCTGCATCACGATCCCAGCTGCGGCGCGATGCAGTGGTTCCATCCGCTGGCCGCGGTGAAGGAAGCGTCCATGGGACTCACGGCCACCAACACGTTCTCGGGCCGTGCCCTGGGTACTCGATGGAGCGATCCCAACCGACGCTCCGGGTTTGTCGGCACGTTTACACTCTGACAAATCGGGGACCGATTTTCCTTTTCCTGACGGGCCGGGTGCACCCGGCCCGCTGTCTGTACGGAGTCCGCACATGTCACCGGCTCGTTCGCGTTTTGCTGTCACGCTCGCCGCGGCGTTGGTCGTGACGTCGGCGGCTGCCGCGGCGCAGGACCTCACCGTAGAAAAGGCATCGTCGGCCCCGCCTTCCGAACTCGCGCAGCCGATTGCCGCCCTGCTCGGACCCGACAGCGTCAAGGTGATGCGCGGCGCCAACGCGCTCGAGTTCTGGTGGGTCAAAGCGCTGCCGCTCAAAGCCGCCCCCGCGGGCGCCCCTTCCTGGGCAGACGTGCCGGACGGCGCGCTCGTTGGCGTCGTGACGCTGGCGAAGCCGATGACCGATATCCGCGGCCTTCCCATGAAGCCTGGCGTCTACACGCTGCGTTTCGCGCTGCAGCCGTCGGATGGCGATCACACCGGCGTTTCGCCCTACCGTGAGTTCCTGCTGGTGTGTCCGGCGGCCCTGGATCAGACGCCCGACCCCATCGGGTTCAAAGGCGCCGTGCCGCTCGCGAAAAAGACGAACGGCCGGACGCACCCGAGTGCGCTCAGTCTCGATCCGCCGTCGAGCGACAAACCTGCCGGCCAGGTGATCACCAACGAGGCCGGGCTGAAAGGTGTCACGTTCTCGGTGCCCACGAGCGCCGACGGCAAATCCATTTCGTTCGGACTGATTCTGGTAGGAACGATCGAGCATCAGATGTAAGGTCGCGTCGACCCATCTATGGACGTCACAAACCGCGTCGCGCTCATCACCGGGGGCAAACGGCTCGGCGCCGACATCGCCGTGGCGCTCGCCACGCGGGGCGCTGACATCGCCCTCTGTTATCGAGCCTCGCGACCGGAAGCGGAGGCGACCGCCGACACCGTCGTGGGGCTGGGACGACGGGCGCACATCGTACAGGGCGATCTGACGAACCCGGATGACTGCCGGCGCGCGGTGCTGGAAACGGTCGAGCGCCTCGGCCGCCTCGACATCCTCGCGAATCTCGCATCTCTGTACGGCGAGAAGCCGTTCGACGATCTGCTGGACGAGGATTGGGACCGGCAGCTCGCGGTCGACCTCCGTGCGGCGTACCACTGCTCCAAGGCCGCGGTGCCGCACATGCGGGCGGTAGGCGGCGGGCGGATCGTCAACTTCGCGGATTGGATCGCTGTCAGCCGCCGCCCGCGCTACACGGGCTTCGTGCCGTACTACGTCGCGAAGAGCGGCGTCGTGGCGCTCAGTGAGGCGCTCGCGCTGGAGCTCGCGCCCGATCAGATTCTCGTGAACACGGTCGCACCCGGCCCGATCCTGCCGCCGCCAGAGACGAGCGACGATGAGCGCACGGCCGTGGCGCGGGCCACTCCGCTCGGGCGCTGGGGGGGCGGCGACGAGATCGTCAAAGCCTTTCTGTTCCTCATCGACACCAACTTCGTGACCGGAGAGACGATCCGCGTCGACGGGGGACGACATCTCAAATAGGGCCTGAGGGCCCGAGGGTCTGAGGGATGGGCGAACGTGCGCGTGCCGTCACCCCAGAGCTAAGACTTGTCGACGAGCGAGAGTATGTCGGTCAGCGTGTGATTGGCGCGGGCCAGCGGCAGGTTGCTGATGTAGACGTGCCGCGCGCCGATGGAACGAAGTTCGCGGATGGTGCGCGCGCACACTTCCTGCGGCGTCGCCCCAGCCGCAAACTCGCTGAGAAGCTGCGCCGTGGGAACCGGCAGAAACTGTTCGAGGAGAGCCAGAGTCTTCGGGTTTCCGCTTCGGTAGTAGAAGACGCCAAACATGCCCGGCACTTTCACCGCCGCCCGGTCGGCCTCGGCGAGAAAGCGCTCGACGGCCCCGAGCGCGTGGTGCGACACGATCTGCGTCAGGTAGAACTCCGCCGTGAAACGGTCCTCCGTCAGATAGCGCGCCTGCGACGCTGGTTCGGCATTCGGATTGGCCCAGCCGCCGAGCGCGAGCCCCGGCACGCGCGCACGAATCAGTTGCCGCAGCTCCCAGGCGTGCTCGACGCATCTGGGGATGCCGACGGACTTGTCACCGCCGAGCACCACGAGCGCGGGAAACGCTGCCTGCGCGGCCCGCTCGGCATAGGACAGGCAGTACTCGATCGGATGCTTGGCGGTCAGGAACGGCACGATCCGTTCTCGCGGGACATCCGTGCCGATGTTCGCCATCAGATGGCGGAGGTTGTCTTCTTCCTCGGTGCCGACGGCGCTGTCAGTCAGAAAGACGCGCGTACCGTTCCGGGTGAGGCGGTGCACGGCGTGATAGGTGTCGATCCACGCATCCATGCCGTCGCTGCCGGCCAGTTCGGCGCGGGGCGGCCTGAGCTCGGCGGCCACGACAGACGACTGCCCATTGAGGGCTTCGGCAAGAGACGACGTCATCACGCGAACATGTCAGCTTAACAGAAGCCCTTACCCCTTTCCCCCTACCCCTTTCCCCTTTCCCCTCCGTATAGTTACGAGGTGCTGCGTCTCACGTTTCTGGGTGCGACCCGAACGGTCACCGGGTCGAAGTACCTCCTCGAGTACGACGGCACGCGCGTTCTCGTCGATTCCGGACTCTTCCAGGGTCTGAAGCCGTTGCGCGAGCGGAACTGGGCGCAGTTCCAGGTGCCCCCATCGTCCATTCACACGGTAGTCCTGACTCACGCGCATCTCGATCACACCGGGTATCTGCCGCGCCTGGTCGCAGGCGGATTCCGCGGCCGCGTGTTCTGTACGGCCGGCACGCGGGATCTCTGCAGGCTTGTACTGCCCGATGCGGGCCGGCTGCAGGAAGAAGACGCGCGCGAGGCCAACAAGCGCGGATACTCGCGCCACAGGCCAGCCGATCCGCTCTTTACCGAAGGCGACGCGTTCCGATCTTTGGAATTGCTGCAGCCGGTCGGCTTCGATCGTGCGATGCCGGTGGCGCCCGGAATTGAGGTGTCGTTCCGCGCGATGGGCCATCTTCTCGGGGCGGCGGCTCTCATCATGCGCGTCGGCGGGAAGACGCTCGTGTTCGGCGGAGACCTCGGCCGCTACGATCGGCCCGTGCTCCGCGACCCGGAGCCGATCACCGACGAAGCGGACCTGTTGCTGGTGGAATCGACGTACGGCGACCGCAGGCACGATCCCAACGACAATGGCCGCCGGTTCGGGCAGATCGTCACCGACACCATCGGCCGCGGCGGCAAGGTCGTCATACCGGCGTTCGCGATCGGC
The DNA here is from genome assembly GCA_046731935.1 of Acidobacteriota bacterium. Lineage (GTDB taxonomy): Bacteria > Acidobacteriota > Vicinamibacteria > Vicinamibacterales > JAENWD01 > CAVUPP01. The sequence continues at coordinate 175 of JBKPMA010000698.1, read as the reverse complement.
CGCGTCGAAGAGGTGCTGTACTGGCTCAAACAGCTGGAGGATGCCCGCGCGATTCCCGAAGTGCCGGTGTATCTCGATAGTCCGATGGCGGCCGAGGCGTTGCAGTTCTACGTGTCGCGGAACCACGAACTCGACGACGAGTTCCGCCAGGCGGCACGTCCGCTGGCGCAGTTCC
>JBKPMA010000697.1:0-6878 GCA_046731935.1 Acidobacteriota bacterium | reverse complement strand
CCACAGAACGGAAGCTGTCCGTTTTTGGGACGATGGGTTCCCAGCCACGGAACGGCTGCGGGGCGTGGGCCCTCAGCGAACTCGCCGGAAGATCTTCTCGTCAAAGGGCTTGGAAGAACCCACTGGCCTGGCACATCATTTGGAGTTGCCATACCAGCGGAGGGGCCCAGAGGCCGCTCCGGAACGCATCATGGACATAGCTCGCCCTTCAATTGCTCGTAAGAAAAAGATCCGCCGTATCGTCCTGTCGGTGACGGGATTGATTGCCGTGGCGCTGGTGACGGTCGCCCTTGCGCGACTCAAACCGGCGGCCCCTACTGTCGAGTACTCCTCGCTGTGGCCTGACACGGTCAAGCGGGGTTCCATGCTTCGGCAGGTTCGTGGACCAGGCACGTTGGTCCCCGAAGACATCCGATGGGTCACGGCGGCCACAGACGCCACCGTGCAACGAATCGTGACGCTGCCAAGCCCCGAACCGCTATCGGCCGACACCGTCATCCTCGAGCTGCGCGATGAGCGCGTTCAGCAGGAAATGGTCGATGCCGAGCTGCAGCTGCGCGCTGCAGAGGCAGATTTGACGAGTCTGCAGGTCCGGTTGAACAACGAGCTCCTGCAGCAGCAGTCCGAGGCGGCCAACATCCGTGGCGAGTACCACGAGGCCAAGATTCAAGCCGAGGCGAACGAACAGCTGTCCAAAGAAGGACTGCAGTCGAACGTGACGACCCGCGTCTCGCGCGTCAAGGCTGACGAGCTCGAAAAGCGGAACACGCTCGAAGAAGAGCGCCTGAAAATCCGAGCGCAGTCCACGTCGGCCCAGTTGAAGGCCGAGCAGGCGCGCGTGGACCAGCGGAAGGCGCTCTACGACTTGAAGCGCAGTCAAGCGGACGCGCTCAAAGTGCGGGCGGGGATCGAAGGCGTGCTGCAGGTCGTGCCCGTGCAGGTGGGCCAGCGCGTGCCAGCGGGCACGAACCTGGCGCGCGTGGCGGTGCCCGGCCGGCTGAAGGCCGAGCTGCGGATTCCGGAAACGCAGGCCCGCGACATCGAAATCGGTCAGAAGGCCACCGTCGACACACGAAACGGCGAAGTCGAAGGCCGTGTTTCCCGCATGGATCCGGGGGCTCAGAACGGAACGGTCCTCGTGGACGTCAGATTCACCGCGCCCCTGCCGCGTGGCGCGCGCCCGGATCTGAGCGTGGACGGGACGATTGAACTCGAACGGCTGGAAAACGTCCTCTATGTCGGGCGCCCCGCGTTCGGACAGGAGAACGGGACCGTGAGCCTGTTCAAGTTGTCGGGTCCACCTGAGCGTCCTGACGCCGCCGAGCGTGTGCAGGTGAAGTTCGGGCGTCAGTCGGTCAACTTCATCGAAATCGTCGAGGGCCTCAAAGAAGGGGACCGCGTGATTCTGTCGGATATGTCGGCCTGGGACGGCCGTGACCGTCTCCGCATCCGCTGAGGAGCATCCATGAACGCATCGTCGGACACGCTGATCAAGCTCGAAGGCGTCACCAAGGTCTTCTACACCGACGAGGTGGAGACACACGCCTTGGCGGGCATTCACCTCGAAATCCGGAACGGCGAGTATCTGGCCATTGCGGGCCCGTCGGGCTGCGGCAAGTCGACGCTGCTCTCGATTCTTGGCCTGCTCGACTCGCCCACCGACGGCACCTACGTCCTGAACGGCCGCCCGGTGGCGAATCTGTCAGCCGCCGATCGCGCGCGGACCCGCAATCGCGAGATCGGGTTCATCTTCCAGAGCTTCAACCTGATCGGCGACCTGACGGTGTTCGAGAACGTGGAGCTGCCGCTCACTTACCGCGGCATGAAGCCGGCCGAACGGCGGACGCGGGTCGAAGAGGCCCTCGAGCGCGTCGGGATGGCGCATCGCGCGCGGCATCTGCCCAGCCAGCTCTCAGGCGGTCAGCAGCAGCGTGTCGCCGTGGCCCGGGCCGTCGCAGGCCAGCCGTCGATTCTGCTCGCAGACGAGCCCACCGGAAACCTCGACTCGAAGAACGGCGAGGCGGTGATGAGCCTGCTGCAGGAACTGCACCGCGCTGGCGCGACCATCGCGATGGTCACACACGATCCGCGGTACGCGCGTCACGCGGACCGGAGCATCCACCTGTTCGACGGCCGCATCGTCGAAGAGAACGTCGCCGAAGCGGTGTAGGCGGCCCGGCCGCTGCCGGGTCGGTCTCGTGGGGCGCCTGGACGCCCCTGCGCTATGCGTGTCTTTACGCGTCATGCCCGACCGGGCGTGCCGCACTCCCTCAGCACGTCGTCCGCGGACTCGCGCCGCGTCACCGGCAACGACCGGACGTAGGCTAAGATTCGGCATGACGGTCGCATTTCCCGAGGAGTTGCCGTGGATCCGGTAGCCACCACTCAATCACCGGTCGAGCTCGCCGAAAGCGGACGCGCGATCATCAGTCTGCGCGGCATCGAGAAGTTCTTCCAGCAGGGCCTGCAGCGGAGCTATGTGCTGCGCCGCGTGGCGCTCGACTTCAAGCCAGGCGAGTTCGTCTCGATCATGGGGCCGTCGGGCGCCGGCAAGAGCACGCTCCTGCACATCCTCGGCATGCACGACGCCTCTTGGACCGGTGAGTACTGGTTGCACGGTCAGCCGATCCACGCGCTCGGCAAACGCGAGCGCGCCGAGCTGCAGAAGAAGCACATCGGCTTCGTGTTCCAGAGTTACCACCTGCTGGATCACATGACGGTGTACGAGAATCTCGACATGCCGCTGTCGTACCGCGACATCAAGAAGAAGGAGCGGGACAGCATGGTCTGCGACATGCTCGACCGCTTTCAGATTGTCGGGAAGAAGGATTTGTACCCGTCGCAGCTCTCGGGCGGACAGCAGCAGCTCGTGGCCGTCGCCCGCGCCCTGATCTCCAAACCCACGCTGATTCTCGCCGACGAGCCGACGGGCAACCTGCATTCGGCGCAAGGGCGCGAGATCATGGAGCTGTTCACGCGGCTGAATCAGGAAGGCGTGACGATCATCCAGGTCACGCACTCCGAAGCCAATGCGGAGTTCGGCAGCCGTATCGTCAAGCTGCGGGACGGCTGGGTGGTGGATCACTGATGCCCACAGAGGTCTCGGGTTCCGGCCGCGCCGGCAGCCAGTCGGCGGACGTGCTCTACAGAGCGCGCATCCTGATTGCCGACGATCAGGCCGACGTCCTGCAGGCGATGCGGCTGCTCCTGAAGGGCGAGGGCTGCGAGCTCGAGACTGCCACGTCTCCGGCGGGCGTGCTGGCCGCCGTCGAGGCCCGCGACTTCGACGTCGCGATCATCGATCTGAACTACACGCGCGACACGACCTCGGGCGCGGAAGGCCTTTCGCTGCTCTCCAGGCTGCAGAATCTCGACACGCCGATGCCGGTCATCGTCATGACGGCATGGGGCAGCGTCGACGTCGCGGTGGAAGCGATGCGCCGGGGCGCGCGGGACTTCATCCAGAAGCCGTGGGACAACGAGCGCGTGCTGGCAGTCGTCCGCACGCAGGTGGAGCTTGGCCGGGCGCTCCGCCGAAGCCAACGCCTGGAAGCCGAAAACCGTGTGCTGCGCGGCGACGAGGGGCCGTCACGACCGTCGCTCATCGCTGAATCCGCGTCGATGCAGCCGGTGCTGCAGCTCATCGCACGCGTCGGTCCGTCAGACGCGAACGTGCTCATCACCGGCGAGAACGGCACCGGCAAGGGTACGGTTGCGCAGGCGCTGCACGCGGTCTCTGGCCGCGCCGCCAAACCGCTCGTCGTGGTGAATGCCGGCGGATTGTCGGAGGGTGTGTTCGAGAGCGAGTTGTTCGGGCACGTGAAGGGCGCCTTCACCGACGCCAAGGTGGATCGCGTCGGACGTTTCGAGCTCGCCGACGGCGGTACGCTGTTCCTCGACGAGATCGCCAATATCTCGCTCGGCCTCCAGGCGAAGTTACTGCGCGTTCTGGAAACGGGTGAATTCGAGCGTGTGGGCTCCTCGCGAACGCGCCGTGTGAACGTGCGCATCCTGTCGGCGACCAACGCCGACCTGCACGCGGAAGTGGAGGCCGGACGCTTCCGGCAGGACCTCCAGTTCCGGCTGAATACGATCGAGATCAGCCTGCCGCCGCTACGAGATCGGCGCGAAGACGTACCGCTGCTCGCCCGCCACTTCCTGCAGCAGCACGCACAGCGATACCGGAAGCGCATCAATGGTTTCGACCAGAGCGCCATGCAGCTCCTGCTCGATCATGCATGGCCCGGCAACGTCCGTGAACTGGATCATGCCGTCGAGCGCGCCGTGCTGATGGCGCAGCAGGACCCGATCGGTCCGCGCGACCTCGGTCTCCGTCCGACGAAGGACACCGCCACCGCGCGCCTCGAAGACATGAGTCTCGAAGACGTCGAAGGTTTCCTGATCAAGAAAGCCCTCGCGCGGTACGGCGGCAACGTGAGTCAGGCGGCCAAAGCGCTCGGATTGAGCCGCAGTGCGCTATACCGCCGGCTGCAACGCTTCGGACTCTGACGGACGGGAAGCCATGACGATTGCAGATTGAGGATTGACGAATAGCCCCACGATTGACGACTCCTGCAGTGCGGCTGCAGCGTGTGGAGCCAATCGTCATTCCTCATCCGTCATCCGTCATTCTGCCCGCGTCCGTGCCCGATTCTCCTGATGCGCGAATCTCTTGAACGCTGGTTGACGCACGACCGGCGCGTGCTGCTGCTCGCGTTATCCGCAGGTGCGCCGGGTGCCATCGTCGCGCTCGTCCTGCTGTGGTCTGGCCCCTACTCGGCAAAGGTTGCCTGGACGCTGACGCTCGCGATCCTGGCGCTCTGGCTCGGGATCACCGCAGTCCTGCGCGAGCGCGTAGTCTTTCCACTGCAGACTCTCTCGAATCTTCTGTCGGCTCTCCGCGAAGAGGATTTCTCGATTCGGGCCAGGGGGTCACGGCGTAACGATGCCCTCGGCGAAGTACTCATCGAGGTCAACGCGCTGGCAGACACGCTGCGGTCGCAGCGAATGGGCGCGCTGGACGCGACCAGCCTCCTTCGTGCAGTCATGGAGGAAATCCCGGTCGCCGTCTTTGCCTTCGATCCCGAGCGCAAGCTGCGTCTCGTGAACAGAGCCGGCGAACGGCTGCTCGCGAGGCCGTCAGAACGCGTCCTCGGCCTGAGCGCCAACGCGCTGGGTCTCGACGGCTGCCTTGAACACGATCACTCCCCCACCATCACCGCGACCTTCCCAGGCGGCGCCGGCCGATGGGAGGTCCGAAGCAAGAATTTCCGGCAGGGTGGGTTGCCCGTGGAGCTCCTGGTGCTCACCGATGTGAGTCGATCGCTGCGGGATGAGGAGCGGCAGGCCTGGCAGCGGCTCATTCGCGTACTGGGCCACGAGATCAACAACTCGCTGGCTCCGATCAAGTCCATCGCCAACAGCCTGGAACGCCTGCTGCTGCGCGATCCGAAACCGTCGGACTGGTCGTCCGACATGCGCGACGGCCTGGCGGTTATCGGGACCCGCGCGGAGTCGCTCGGCCGGTTTACGGCGGCGTACGCGCAGCTTGCGAGGCTTCCTGCGCCAACGCTGCAGCGCATCGCGCTCGGTCCGCTGGTGACACGTGTGGCCGGCCTCGAACAGCGCGCGCCAGTTGCCGTGCGGCCTGGACCCGAGATCTCCCTCCAGGCCGATCCCGTACAGATCGAACAGCTGCTGATCAACATGGTACGGAACGCCGTGGATGCCACGCTCGACAACGGCGGCCGTGTCTCGCTCGGTTGGGAAAGCGAAGATGCCGTCGTCCGGGTGTTCATCGACGACGAGGGACCGGGAGTATCCAACACCGCGAACCTCTTCGTGCCCTTCTTCACCACGAAGCCAGGCGGTTCGGGCATCGGGCTGGTCTTGAGCCGCCAGATCGCCGAGGCCCATGGCGGTACGCTGGCCCTCGAGAATCACGCCAACGGTCCGGGTTGTCGTGCCACGTTGATGCTGCCGCTCGCCCAGATCAGCCTCGACTAGGCGCCGCTCACTAGGCGTCTTGCTTGCACTTCGGCCTGGGACCGACGAGGATCGGCGGGTGTTGCGTCTGTCGATCGTCGCGCTCGTACTGTTAGCCGGCTTCGCTCCCGCGCTCGCCGACCAGAGCTCCCCACCCCGCACCGTCGACTACCGCATCGACGTTCGGCTCGATGTGGTGAAGAAAGAGTTGACCGGCTCAGAACACGTCGTGTGGACGAACCCCTCCACCGACACGGTCACCGACCTCTGGTTCCATCTGTACCTCAACGCGTTTCGCAGCGATCGTACGACGTTCTTCAAGGAGTCGGGCGGACAGCTGCGCGGCGACTACATGCCGGAGGATGGATGGGGCTGGACCGACCTGAAATCCATTCGCCTTGCCGACGGCATGGACCTGCTGCCTGTCGCACGCTTCGAGCAGCCGGACGACGGCAATGGCGAGGATCGGACGGTGCTGCGTGTGCCCCTGCCACGGCCAGTACCGGCCGGCGGATCAATTGCGATCGACATCGCGTGGCACGCGAAGCTACCCAAAGTGTTCGCGCGCACGGGATACGCGCGCGACTTCTTCCTCGTCGGTCAGTGGTTCCCGAAGCTCGCGGTCTACGAGCCCGGCGGAGTGAGGGGGCGCAAGATCGGCGGGTGGAACTGCCATCAGTTTCATGCGAACAGCGAGTTCTACGCTGATTTCGGCCGCTTCGACGTCCGCATGACCGTCCCGTCGACGTTCATCGTGGGTGCGACCGGCGAACGGGTTGGTGCAGACGCCCACCCGAATGGCACGACGACCTATCACTACGTGCAGGACGGCGTCCACGACTTCGGATGGACCGCCGACCCGCGATTCGTCGAAGTGACTGACACATTCAGCG
>JBKPMA010000696.1:0-6373 GCA_046731935.1 Acidobacteriota bacterium | reverse complement strand
CCCTACGACTCGATCGTCGCTCCCTTGGACGACGGCGGAGAGGGCGGCCACGGCCGAGGCGCCTCGCCGTCGGCGGCTCGACGCGGACGGTCTCGATAGCGCAAGTAGGCCTGCAGCGTGTGATAGCTGATCCCCAGCACGTCACACGCGCGGCGTTTGTTGTCAGCGCATTTGTGCAGCACGAGCCGCGCGTAGCGGCTACCCCACGCACGCATCGTGTCGGCACGCGCGGCCGAGGGCAGCAGAATGTCCTCAAAATCGTTCCTGAGCGCCATCGGCAGGTCCTCGATGAGGACGTGGTCGTTTTGCGTGAGCGCCACAATGCCTTCGATCACGCGCTGCAGTTCGCGGACGTTACCCGGCCACTGATACGCAAGCAGCGCGTCGCGCGCGGGCGACGAGAGCTCGAGCCGACGCGAGCCTCGATACCGCTCGAGAAAGTAATCGGCGAGCTCCAGGATGTCTGGCTGGCGTGCCCGAAGTGGCGGTACCTGCAGCTCGACGCCGCTCAGCCTGTAGAACAGATCCGCCCGGAACGTACCCGACGCGACCATGCCGCGAAGGCTCCGGTTCGTAGCGGCGACGATCCGGATGTCAACGGTGTGCGATCCCTGTCCACCGACGCGCTCGACGGCGAGGTCCTGAATGGCCCGAAGCAGTTTGGCCTGAGCCGCCGTCGACAGGTCTGACACTTCGTCGAGAAACAACGTGCCGCCGTCCGCGTGCTCAAACTTCCCGCGTCGTCCCCGCACGCCAGTAGCCGTGCGCTCTTCGATCCCGAACAACTCCGCTTCGAGCAGTGACTCGACGAGCGCGGCACAGTTCACGGCGACAAACGGACCAGACCGCCGTCGGCTGGTTTCGTGGACTTGCCGGGCCACCAACTCCTTGCCAGTGCCAGACTCGCCTTCGATGAGCACTGTGAAGTCTGTACACGCCACACGCTCGATACGTTGGCGCAGCGCGCGCATGGCCGACGTCGATCCGACCAGCGGAGGCGCCGTCCCATTCGTGACGAGCACGGGCCGAGGTGCTCGCAGCCGCTCGACCTCGAGCACGAAAGCCGCCAGCTGGCTCGCCAGGCCCAGCATCTGCGCATCCCACTCATCGAATCGTCGCCCTGCCACGCTGGTGGCGTCGAGGTACGTCGATCTCGTGCGATCGCTCGACGGGACCTCGAGGCTGACGATTTGCGCCAATCCCCGCTGTATACCTGCTTCCCGCGGCCCGTCGCGCAGCACCACGCGCTCGGCGCACACGACTCGCCGTGTCGCTTCCTCGAACGCACGGCGAAGCAAGGCGCCTTCGGCCCTGTACAGGGCCGGAATCAGCGATGTGACGAGCGCTGCGAATCCGGTACGCCGATCGCGATGACGCGTGTGCCCCCGGCTTGGTACCGCGTTGTCTGTCATGCCTGACCACCGTGTGACAGTGCCCATTCACAATTCCAATGCCATCCGACGTTCACACGAATTGGCCGGAATACGAGCCGGCCGTAGGTTCATTCCGGGCCTGCGGCTTCCCGCGGGTAGTCGATACCCGCAGTTCATCCCATCGCCGTCACAGCGCGGGTAGTTGATACCCACGAAGAAGATCTCGAGGCGGAACGACGGTAATGGGAAGCGCAAATGCGATTGCCGCCCGATACCGGAGACCCGCTTGCCAGCGGATGGCAGCGACGAAGGAGCGCGTCACTTCTCCGTTCACGCAAATCATGCCGCCCGCAAGCTGCAGACGGACTTCGGTCAGGCTTCCGGGCCGCAACGGACTCGGTCCCTCCACAAGTACGCCTGTCCGTGACAGGTTGACCACAATCACTGGCAGGAACGGACGAAGTCGGGCCAGCGGAGGGAGCACGCCATCCTTGTAGTCATGTCGCACGGATCGCCGCCGTTCCTTCACCATGGATCCCCCCACACCGAAGCCTCCGGAACGAACTGTGTCGTCCGCGTGCGCGCCGTTGCGCCGAGTACAACGATGGCGTATTGCCAGCCACCGCGCCCGTGAAGGTAGACGCTGCCGCTGGTGGCGGTCCCGATCGGGCTGAACGACACGAGGTCCGTCGAGCCGAATCGGATCGGATCGGCGCCTGCCGCGACGCTGGTTCCATCGATCAGTGTCGCGTTGGCTTCGAACCCGAACGTGACGCCAGGAAACAGGTCCTCAAGCCGTTCCACTGGTGCGAGCGGCCAGTCGATGCCTGCTGCAATGTCCCTGGACTTCACGCCGTCTCCGTTCCCGTCTTCGTACGAGGCGATCTGGATAGCGCCGGCGACTCGCTCGAACCGAATGGCCACGTTGGTGTTGTGCTGGAGCGCTTGCATACGCGCCACGGCGAATCGTGATGCCACGTATGACGCCGCCCCTCTCGCGCGCCAGTGTTCCAGGCCGCGGTTGATTCGTGGCACGGTCACGGCCCCGAGTGTCGCCATGACAGCGAGAGACACCACGAGCTCGATCAGAGAAAAGCCGGACATGGGCGGCCCTCAGTCTCAGGTCTGGGTCGACGAGTTTCGGTCTGCGATGTGAGGCACTCGTCCGGGCGCCGTTCCCGGCGGCAATCGCCGGGAACGACTGGCCAGGATCGATGGCTACTTGGCTGCCGACACGGACAGGTGCGCCTTGAGCTTGAGGAAGCTCTTCTCGCCGATGCCCTTGACGTTCATCAGGTCTTCGATCTTCTTGAAACTGCCGTTCTTCTGCCGGTATTCGAGGATCCGCTCGGCGGTTTTTGGTCCGATACCCGGCAGCGCTTCGAGTTCCGCCTGGGAAGCGGTATTGAGGTTCACGACGCCGACGTCGCGGCCCGACACCCGAGCAGGCGTGGCGTCTTGTGCGAACACGGCGAGCGGAGCGAGAGCGAACAACGAGACGAGAATCGACGCAAGAACTCTATGCAGCATGCCGTCACCTCTGCGGGCGCCGCCCGCGGTACGCCGCGCGCGGGCGCGGCAAGACTCGAGATGCCCTTCCGGGCACGACCGTGCAGAGACGAGGTCGGGCTCCGCTTCGTCGCGGCCGGAAGGGCTGCCGCCTTCAGAGGCAAGGAGAACGCCGCGGCAATCGTGGCACTCCCTGCACGCGCAAGCCATTGGCCGCCAAGACGATGAGCGTCGTGATCGTGGAGGCGCGCGGAGAGGCGCGTTGAGCGGCGCTCGTCGAGTGACTACTAATGTTGCGGACGGTTTGGAGTAATGAGGAAAGAGCGCTAATAAATGCTGTCAACTGTGGTTCCCGCTGAGGGACCACAGTTTCGCGGCGACTCATCGCGTCGGGCCGCTTCCGAAACGGCGGTTCAGCGCCTGCCACAGCTGATGCGCGAATGACCTGTCGATCCGCCGCCCGGGGCGGGCATAATGCCCGGCAGCAACGAGATGCCCATCCAAGCCGGTACGCGCCTTGGCCCCTATGAAGTGGTCTCTCTGATTGGCGCCGGCGGCATGGGAGAGGTCTATCGGGCACGCGATACGCGTCTAGACCGCAGCGTGGCCCTGAAGGTCCTGCCCGCCTCACTAACGTCGGACGAGCCCTCTCGCGCGAGGCTCCAGCGCGAGGCCAAGGCCATTTCCGCCCTGAACCATCTACACATCTGCGCCCTCTACGATCTCGGTCGGACTGATGGGATCGACTTTCTCGTCCTCGAGCTGCTGCAAGGCGACACGTTGGCCGCACGTCTCGCCCGCGGCTCCGTTCCCCTCAGCCAAGTCCTGCGGATCGGTAGCGAGATCGCGGACGCATTGGGCGCCGCGCATCAGCAAGGGATCGTCCACCGCGATCTAAAGCCGGCGAATGTCATGCTGACGCCCACCGGCGTCAAGCTGCTGGACTTCGGGCTCGCGAAACCAACTCCTATCCTGCCGTCCGAAGTCACGCTGGCCCAAACCGGCGATCTCACTGCGCGCGGAACGATTGTCGGCACGCTGCAGTACATGGCCCCTGAGCAATTGCAAGGGGTCGAGTCGGATGCACGCACCGACATCTTCGCTCTCGGCGGCATCCTGTACGAGATGGTGACCGGGCGTCGGGCGTTCGAGGCGCAGGGGCAGGCCAGCCTCATCGCCAAGATCCTGGAGACGGACCCGCCCCCCGTTTCGAGCCTGGTCCCAATCGCGCCGCCCGCACTCGATCAACTCGTCCAGCGCTGCCTTGCGAAGGACCCCGCGGATCGGTGGCAGTCCGCACACGACCTGGCGATGCACCTGCGGTGGATGCAGTCACAGTTGTCGGGCACGGCCACCGCCAACCCGACGATGCGTCGCACGCAGCGAAAGCGAGCGTGGCTGTCATGGACGATCGCCGCGTCGTGCGCCCTCGTCGCCGCAGGATCGATGCTGCTCCGGCTCCGACCCGCGACTGTGCAGCCTGCGCCGCCGATGCGGTTCGACGTGGCCCTGCCTCGCGACGCTCGCCTGGACACGTATGAAGGGCCCGCGATTTCACCCGACGGGCGATTGCTCGCGTATGCGGCGGACCTGAATGGGAGACGGCAAATCTTCCGTTACGACCTCTCCTCGCAAGAGACCGCGGCATTGCCGGATACGGATGGTGCCAACCATCCGTTCTGGTCGCCCGACAGTCGTACGGTCGCGTTCTTCACGACGGATGGAATCAAGCAGGTGTCGCTCGCCGGCGGACCCGCGCGGACCTTGGCCCCCGCTCCTGATCCGCGTGGCGGCACGTGGGCGCCTGGCGTGATCCTGTTCGCACCGACGCCGGTTAGCGTCATCCACCGAGTCGCGGACACGGGTGGCCCCGCGACAGCACTGGCAATGCCTCCGCCGCCCAAGGGCGGCGGCTACTGGCTTCCGCAGTTCCTTCCTGATGGAAAGACCTTTCTGGTGTGGGAGGCCGGCGCCCGCAGAATGTACGCCGCCTCGCTCGATCATCCCGGCACGCTGAAGCCCGTGGATATCGGAAGCCCCGTGGCCGTGTATGCCGCTGGCCGCCTCGTCTTCCGCCAGGGAAGCACGCTGGTGGCACGTGCATTTGACGCGGACCGACTCGAACTCTCGGGCGGCGTCGCGCCACTCGCCGACAGGGGATCCGAGTTCTCCGTTTCAACCGGCGGCGTGATCGTCTACCTGTCCGAGCCAGTTCTGCCCACACAGCTGACCTGGTTCACTCGAGACGGCACGCGCACAGGAACCCTTGGCGATCCAGGATATATAGGCGGCGTCGCGCTGGCCCCAAGCGGCCGGCGCGTGGCGGTGTTTCGTGACACGGGCGGAAACGTCGACCTCTGGATTGTCGACGTGACGACTGGCATCACGTCGCGGCTGACCACTGATTCTGGACGCGACGTCGATCCGGCGTGGTCACCTGACGAGCGGACGATCGGCTTCACATCCAACCGGACGGGCCAGTATGCGGTGTACTCAAAAAGTCTTGTCGATGGGAAAGAGGAGCCGCTCACGGAAGGCGACGCGGCGGTTGTCGACACGTGGACACCCGACGGGCAGTCAGTGGTCGTGCGAACCGTCGGCAAGGCGGTGTACACAGTGTTCGTGCACGGTGACCGCACGCCACACTTGCTCGTCGACACTCCCTACACCGAGGACGAGCTGCATATCTCGCCGGACGGGCGATGGGTCGCATTCAACTCCGATGAGTCGGGCCGGTTTGAGGTCTACGTCGCGTCGTTCCCCAAATTCACGTTCAAGCGGCAGCTCTCCGTCCACGGTGGCGTGCAGCCGCAGTGGCGCACCGACGGACGCGAGCTCTTCTACCTGGCACCGGACGGTACCCTCATGAGTGTGGGCGTGGCACCCGGTGGTGAGTTCGTAGCCCGCGCGCCGGCGACGTTGTTTCCTACCAGCGCGGACCCGACCCCCAACCGTCCGCAGTACGCCGTCACCGCAGACGGCAAGCGCTTCCTTGTTCTTGAAGCTGGCGAGAGTCGTGCGCACACCTTTAAGTTTCTGCTGAACCTGATACAACCCGGAGAGACCACACGGAAATGAGCGCCGTCTCGGTGGCGCGATGCTCGCCCTTCGCGCCGCCGACCGCGCGGTAGTAGTGATACACGACGCCATCGTGCTTGATCAGCCACGGTTTGTGAGCGAAGGGCGTGTCGTAGGGCTCGGATGGCTGGATCAAATCCTCACCGGACCACTTCGTCCAGGTAACAAGATCCTTGGACGCGGCGAAGGTATCGAAGGCGCCTGGCTTCCAGAACGCGCCGAAGTAAAACATGACCCACTCGTCTCTCATGCGGACGGACGACCTGTGGATCGCCACTGATCACGCCCCGCGCCGGATCGGATGAGAGATTATCGATGGCGGGTGTCGCGCCAACACGCCGCCACTGGTGCAGGTCGCCGGAGACCGCCGCGAAGATCTTCTCGCTGCCTCCAAGCGGTTTGGCGGTGTAGAA
>JBKPMA010000695.1:0-5137 GCA_046731935.1 Acidobacteriota bacterium | reverse complement strand
GGTATGAATACTCCGATGGAACCGCGAGTTCTATCGGGGAGTGTCCGGAGGACGTTGGGTTTTCTGTGTGGAGTGAGGCTGAGCGGGTGTTCGGTGTGCCGTGAGTTTATGGCCGCGCTTCTACATAGCATACGAGGCCGAGCTCGACACTTCGATGACGAGACATGTCGTCTCGAGCCGATCGAGAATCCGTTTGGTCCAATCGTGTTACCCATGTCTCCGGAAAAATCCGTCACCCCTGTAACCGGAATGGACCTTCGGGGATTGGTGCGCGCTGGTGGATTCGAACCACCGACCCCCGCCGTGTGAAGGCGGTGCTCTACCGCTGAGCCAAGCGCGCAAGCCGAGTGCGGAACCCCAAGTTTAGTCCAGGCACGCGGCCCGGACAAGACAACGGGTCTACGTTGTGCCGTACAGCCGATCGCCGAAATCGCCAAGGCCGGGCAGAATAAACTTCCTCGCATTCAAGCCTGTGTCAATCACGGGCGTGTAGATCGAGACGCCTGGATAGGTGCTCTCCACGAGCGCCAGGCCCTCGGGCGCAGCGACGATACAGACCAAACGCAGATCGCGCGCACCGGCGCGATAGAGCTGCTCCAGACCAGAAACAGCGCTCCCGCCGGTCGCCAGCATCGGATCGATCATCAGCACGAAACTCTCGGCGAGATCCTGCGGCAGCCGCGAATAGTACTGAGACGCGACCGCCGTGGCTTCATCCCGCTGAAGCCCCAGATGGCCGACCCGGGCTCCCGGCACGAGCGACAGGACCGCGTCGAGCATCCCCAGCCCCGCCCGGAGCACAGGCACGACGACGACGTCAGCCGCCACGCGACGGCCGTTCGCCGGACCGAGCGGCGTCTCCACTACTGACGCCGCCGTCGGCACGTCCCGCAGAGCCTCGGCGGCCAGCAGCACGCTGATCCGCGTCGCCGTGCGCCGGAATTCCTCGGGCTGCGTCGCGCTGTCCCGGAGCGTCAGCAACGCATCCTGAACCAGCGGGTGAGTCACGATGTGGACAGGCACGCCGCAGACTATAAAGCGACAACTCCCAACCTCCAATTCCTCCGTGGCGCTCGCCTTGACCGTTTGGCCATCCTCCAGTGCTCGACAGTAGAATCGTCGAATGCGGCGCGCTTCCCGATTCTTTCGCTTCTTGACTGTCCTGGCCTGCGTTGTCGTCTTCCAGGCCGCGTCCGCTCCGACAAACTCTGCCACGCTGATCGTCAGCGGCGGCACCGTCGTGACCATGGACGCCGCGAAACGGGTCCTGTCGCCAGGAGCTGTCGCCATTCGGGGCACCGACATCGTGGCCGTGGGGCCACCAGCGGAGATCCGAAAGGGCAGCCCGAACGCCACGGTCATTGACGCGACCGGCAGCGTCGTCATTCCAGGTCTCATCAACACGCATACGCATGCGCCAATGGTCATGTACCGCGGGCTCGCGGACGACCTCGCCCTGATGGATTGGCTGCAGAAGTACATCTTCCCGGCGGAGGCCAAAACGGTTGCGCCCGCGTTTGTCCGTACAGGCACGCGTCTCGCCGCGCTCGAAATGATTCGGTCGGGAACGACAACCTATGCGGACATGTATTACTTCGAGGAGGAGATCGCGCGGGTCACGCGCGACGCGGGACTCCGCGGCGTCCTGGGCCAGAGCGTCATTCAGTTTCCAGCGCCCGACGCAAAGACGCCCGCCGAGGCGCTTGCGCGGGCCGAACGCTTCATCAGCGCATTCAAGGGCGACCCGCTGATCACCCCCGCCGTGGCGCCGCACTCGATGTATCTGCTCGACAAAGGCGACCTGCTCGCGTGCCGGGATCTCGCCATCAAATACGGCGTGCCGGTGCTCATTCACGTCGCTGAGACAGAAACCGAGGTCAAGACGTCGCAGGAACGCTACCAGGCCACGCCGGTCGGCTATCTCGATTCGATCGGCTTCTGGGCACCGGTCATCGTCGCCGCGCACGGTGTGTGGGTCACCGACGCAGACATCGCAGTCCTGCAACGCCACAAGGTCGGCGTGTCACACAATCCGGAAAGCAACATGAAGCTCGCCAGCGGCACGGCCCCGGTCGTGAAGTATCTCGCCAGCGGCGTGCCCGTCGGCCTCGGCACAGACGGCGCCGCCAGCAATAACGACCTGGACATGTTCGAGGCCATGCGCCAGGCGGCGTTCCTTCATAAACTGGCGACGCGGGATCCGCGGGCCGTGCCGGCGTCCACCGCGCTCGAAATGGCCACCATCGGCGGAGCGCGAGTCCTCGGTATGGACAAACAGATCGGATCCCTCGAGCCCGGCAAGCGTGCCGACCTCGTCATCGTCGGTATGCGGCAGGCGCGGCAGACGCCGCTCTACGACGCCGTGTCGCACCTGGTCTACACGACGCGAGGTGATGATGTGGACACGGTCATCGTCAATGGAAAAGTGCTCATGAGAAACAAGCGCGTCCTGACGATGAATGAAACGGCGGTTCTGGCGGAGGCGAGGAGAATGTCCTCCTCGGTTCGGGACGCCGTGGCCGGCGCGGTGAAACAGTAGCTAGTCCTCGTCGACGATGGCGATGTGCGGAAGCGATCGATATCGGCCTTCATAGTCGAGACCGTAGCCGACGACGAAGTGGTCCTCGATGGTGAATCCGATATACTCCACGCGCACGTCGACCTTACGACGCGACGGCTTGCTCAGAAGACACGCCGTACGCACGCTGCGAGGACCACGCGCCATCAGAATCTCACGGAGATAGTTCAGCGTCAGTCCAGTATCGACAATGTCTTCGACGATGAGGACGTCCCGGCCAGCGAGGGCCGTATCGAGGTCTTTCAGGAGTCGGACTTCGCCGGATGACGTCGTACCGGTTGCATAGCTCGAGAGTGCCATGAAATCGAGCGTGACCGGTACCTGCAGCGTCCGTACGAGATCCGCGAGGAACATGAACGCGCCCTTCAGCACGCAGATGAGATGCAGGTTCTCGGCCTTCGCGTAGTCCCGGCTGATCTCGCGTCCGAGCTCACGAATCCGCGCTTCGATCTGAGGAGTGGAGAGAAGCACCCGCGCCGGCATGTGACGGTGTTCCACAGGCGGCTGAGCCTACCACGGAAGCCATGACCCCGCCGTCGTCGAATCGCAATCAACCCGTAACAGCGGCCGACCTTCGGCGCCTCGTTGAGATTGTCGTCGAGGAGGCGCTCGCAGCCTGCCATGAGACCTACACGCCCGCGCGGTGCACCTGCCACGCGGTGCAGTTCGAGTGCTGTCCTCATCAGGTCGGCGGCCTGTTGGATGCCGGCGCCGCACGATTGGGACTCCACGCAACAGGCGGGTCCACCAGCGATATCGCGTCGATCATCGACCACACGCTGCTCAAGCCCGACGCCACCAGGAGCGAGGTCGAACAGGTGTGCCGGGAAGCCTTGGAGTTCGGGTTCGCGACCGTCTGCGTCAATCCGACGTGGGTGTCCCTCTCTGCCCGGCTTCTGCAGGGAGCGGTGTCTCGTGTCTGCTCGGTCGCCGGGTTTCCCCTGGGTGCGACCACGGCAGACGTCAAACACTACGAGACGCGGCGGGCGATCTTCGACGGCGCACGGGAGATCGACATGGTGATCAACATCGGTGCGCTCAAATCCGGCGATCTCGCCACGGTCGGACGCGACATCGAAGCGGTTACGTCCGCCTGCAGGGAGTCTGGCGTTCTCAGCAAGATCATCATAGAGGCGGCGCTGCTGACCGACGAAGAAAAGGTCGCGGCCTGCACGCTGGCGAAAGCGGCTGGCGCGGACTTCGTCAAGACGTCCACCGGCTTCGCGCGCGCGGGAGCGACGATCGAAGATGTCGCGCTCATGCGCCGTGTCGTAGGACCCGGGATTGGCGTCAAAGCCGCTGGTGGCGTGAAAGATTACAATGCGCTGAGTGCGATGGTCGCCGCCGGAGCGACCCGGATCGGTGCCAGTGCGGGCGTGCGGATCGTTCAGGAATCGCGAGGAATGACGGCTCCGCCTCAGCCGCACGCTGGTTATTGAATAAGAACTCACACTCGCTTCTTATCCTTCTCTTATCTAACCCGTATAAGATTGAGCGGTTGGCCCCTAAGGTCCGCGCGACGCGGACCGTACCGGGCCCGGAGGGCGTCGTGGCACGAGATATCAACAAGGCTCGCATGCGTGAGCTCGCGCTTGTGGGGGCAAAAGCCAGACTCGAAGAACTGAAACAGGAAGAAGCGCAACTGCGGTCGGACTTTCCTGAACTGGGTCGTGCGTCACGTACCGCGACGCCCGCAGCATCCGGCGGTAAGCGCCGCCGGCGCAAGCCAATGAGTGCGGCCCAGCGGAAAGAAGTGTCCGAGCGAATGACCAAATACTGGGCGGAGCGCCGTAGGAAAGCGAAATAGTGACAAGAAAGGGGCCCACCCTCGTGCGCTGCGCGGCGGTGGGTCTCTTGAACCCATGAGACGGGGACGAAGGGTACCTTCGCCTCACAATGA
Source organism: Acidobacteriota bacterium (assembly GCA_046731935.1). GTDB lineage: Bacteria > Acidobacteriota > Vicinamibacteria > Vicinamibacterales > JAENWD01 > CAVUPP01. The sequence goes on along the minus strand of JBKPMA010000695.1, from coordinate 659 downwards.
GCGAAGATGGAGCGGGCTACGGGAATCGAACCCGTCTAGCTGGCTTGGGAAGCCAGAGCATTACCACTATGCTAAGCCCGCACGGCCTACCATTATACATTGGCGATCGTCAGTTCCTGATCACCGCCAGCACCTCGTCCCGCTTCGCTTCCATCATGGCGGGAGTGGTCGCTTCCAGGTTCAGACGGATCAGCGGCTCGGTATTCGACGCGCGCACGTTGAAGTGCCAGTCGTCGTACTCGATTGACACGCCATCCAGCGTTGTCAGGCGTCCGTCCTGATACTTCCGTTTGAGCACCTGGAGTCTCTCGTCCACGAGCGCCATCGACGCCATTTTCGTATTGATCTCGCCCGAGATGAAATACTTGGCGCGCAGCGGCTGAAGCAGTTCCGCCAGAGACTGCCGCTTCTTCGACATCAGCTCCAGAATGAGGAGCGCCGGAATGAAGCCGTTGTCGGCGTAGTAGTTCTCGCGGAAGTAGTAGTGGCCGGTGACTTCGCCGCCAAACATCCCGTCCTGCTCGCGCATGGTCCGCTTGATGAACGCGTGCCCGACGCGATTCATGATGGCGGTGCCACCGAGCCGCTCGACCGTGTCTTTGACGGCATGGCTGGCACGGAGGTCGTACACCTGTCTCTTATACACATCTGACGCTGCC
>JBKPMA010000694.1:0-6316 GCA_046731935.1 Acidobacteriota bacterium | reverse complement strand
GCGCGGCGACGCGAGTGTGCCTTTGTGCCGCTCGGCGGGAATGAACTCCGCGTGCACGCCTTTGTGCGACAGGTAGAGGAAGAACGGACGTGATCGGTCCCGACCCTTCAACCAGTCCAGCGCGTAGTCGGTGAGCTCGTCGGTGTCCCAGAGCCCGTGGTAGCGGATGAACTTGTACCGATCGCCACGGAGCGCGAAGGTGGTCGGAGTCTGGGGGAAGTTCCGCTCCCAGTAGTACTCGTACAACAGCTCGGTTCGCCACGGCACTGACTGCTGCTCCGCGAGCGGCAGCATGCTCGCGCCCACCATGGACGCGGGAGGCTGCAGTCCTGCCGCGGACAGCACCGTGGGCGCGATGTCCAGATTGGCGACAACCTGATTGACGACGCGGCCGCCCGGGAAGAGCTCGGGACACTGCATCACCATCGGGACGCGCATCGATTCCTCGTACGCGGTGCGCTTGTCGATCAGGCCGTGCTCGCCGAAGGCGAAGCCATTGTCTCCCATGTAGATGATGAGCGTGGATTCGAGGAGATGTTCGGACGTCAGGTACTCGACGACCCGTCCAACGCTGTCGTCCACGCCGCGAAGCGTCTCGGCGTACTGCTCGAAGTAGTCAGTGATATCGAGCCTGCTGTTGTACGGGTTGGACACGCCGTGCCAGCTGTTGCGCTGGTCGCGTACCCATCTGGGCCGCTGCGCTTCTTGCTCCGGCGTGAACGTCTGGCTGGGTGGCGGCTGCAACCGCGGCGACGCCAGCGTGCCTTTGTGCCGCTCGGCGGGAATGAACTCCGCGTGCACGCCTTTGTGCGAGAGGTAGAGGAAGAACGGGCGCGATCGGTCCCGACCCTTCAGCCAGTCAAGCGCATAGTCCGTCAGCTCGTCGGTGATGTATCCCTTCTGCGGCACGGGCTTGCCGTCCACGTTGAGGCCATCCGGCGAGGGTAGGTACGAACCCTGTCCTTTGAAGCTGACCCAATGATCGAATCCAGGCTGAGGGCCGCCGCTGTCCTCGCCCATGTGCCATTTGCCGATGAGCGCGGTCTGATAGCCGCCCTTCTGCAGATACTGCGGAAAGAAAACCGTTCCCGGAGGTATTGGAGAGTTGTTGTCCACGACGTGGTGTTGATGCGCGTACAGGCCCGTCAGAATGGTTGCACGGCTGGGCGAGCAGAGCGACGTCGTCACGAAGGCGTTCCTGAGGTGGACGCCGCGGTGCGCGATCGCGTCGATGTTCGGGGTCTTGACGATCGGATTCCCCATGAATCCCAGCGCGTCGTACCGGTGATCGTCGGCGAGGATGAAGACGATATTTCGCGGCTTGACGCCTGCGAGACGCGGCAAGGGCGGGATCGACGGTGAGTCCGCCACGCCAGAGCCGGCGAGTCCGAAAGCCACCATTCCACAGACGGCCAACGTTGCGATGACCGTGGTCCGGACACGAGGCGACATGGGAGAGCTCCTTTGGTCGGCGGCCTGCAGTCTTCGGTCTGCAGTCTACAGTCTTCGAGCGGCGACGCTGCGGTCCGCAGACCGTAGACCGGAGACTGGAGACTGAAGGAGCGATATACTTCGCGGGATCGCGCGGCTGTAGTCCGCGGGGAGATGACCGATGGCTGGCGAAGACGAGAAGGGCCGGGGCAGGGCGGGATCGGCTGAGCCCCCGAAGAAGCTGGATCGGCGCGACGTCTTGAAGGGGCTCTCGACGGTCCCCGCCATCGGCCTCTTCGGTTACGCCTGGCAGAAGCAGCGCGACTACCAGCAGGCGCGCCTGGAATCGGCGGCTGCGCCCGCGAAGGCCCCTGCGGATCTGCAGGTGGTGAACGTGGCGTTGCTCGGCGCCGGAGCGCAGGGTCAGGTGCTGACCGATTCGATGCTGCGCATTCCGGGCCTTCGATTCCGCGCGGTCTGCGACATCTGGGCCGAGTACAACCAGCGCCGGGTCGTCAACACGTTCAAGAAGTTCAAGCACGAGGTGAACGCGTACGAGGACTACCGCGAGATGCTCGACAAGGAGAAGGAGCTCGACGCGGTCATCATCGCGACGCCCGACTTCTGGCACTCGCAGCACGCCGTGGATTGTCTCAAGGCCGGCAAGCACGTGTACTGCGAGAAGGAGATGTCGAACACGCTCGACGGTGCGAGAGCGATGGTCCGCGCCGCTCGCGAGACTGGCAAGCTGCTGCAGATCGGTCATCAGCGGCGATCCAATCCGCGCTATCAGCACTGCTACAACAAACTGATCACCGAGGCGAAGCTGCTCGGCCGGGTCGTGACGGTGAACGGCCAGTGGAACCGCGCCGTGTCTCCGGATCTTGGCGCGCCCGATCGCTATGCGATCCCGGCGCCCCGGTTGGCTCAGTACGGGTTCAAGGACATGCACCAGTTCCGGAACTGGCGCTGGTACAAGGGCAAGGGCGGGGGACCCATCGTGGATCTGGGATCGCACCAGATCGACATCTACAGCTGGTTCCTGGGAGCGAATCCGTCAGGCGTCATGGCGAGCGGCGGCAACCTGTATCACGATCCGCAGACGCACGAGTGGTACGACACGGTGATGGTCGTCTACGACTTCGATACGCCGGCCGGCCCCGCAAAGGCCTATTACCAGACGCAGACCACCAATGGCAGCCAGGGGTACTTCGAGAACTTCATGGGCGATCAGGGAACGCTCATCATCTCGGAATCCGAGTTGAACTACGCGGGGACCCTCTATCGCGATCCCAACGCACCCGCCTGGGACGAATGGGTGCAGCGCGGCTACATCAGCGCACCCAAGGAGCAGGAGGCCAAGCCGAAGAGCGAGGGCGCGATTGCCGACGTCCGCGAATCGGTGGCTCCCGATCAGCACACCGTGCCGGTGACGCTCCGTGATCCGTACCACCAGCCGCACTTGCAGAACTTCTTCGACGCCGTTCGCGGCAAGGCGACGTTGAATTGCCCGTCGGAAGTGGCCTACGAGACCGCCGTCGCCGTGCTCAAGGTCAACGAAGCGGTCGAGGCGAAGACACGGCTCGAGTTCAAGCCCGAGGACTTCAAGATCTAGACGTCCCGTCGTGTTCGTGTTCGTCTTCGTATTCGGTGGTGCACGCCGAACACGAACGCCGACGACGAATACGACGAACATCACGTCTTTTTGCGGAGAACGGGAATGGGTGAACAGAAACTGACGCGCGGCGCGTTGATCGCAATCACGGTGATGCGCGTGCTGGTCGGCTGGCATTTCCTGTACGAAGGCGTGTCGAAGCTCTCGTCGCCGTCGTGGTCGGCTGTCGGCTACATGCGGGTGTCACGCGGGCCGTTCTCGGGTTTCTTCCACTGGGTCGCGAGTCAGCCGAATCTGTTGGACAACGCCAATCTGATCACGATGTACGGCTTGACGATCGTGGGCGTGCTGCTCATTCTCGGCCTCCTCACGCGCGCGGCGGCTATTGGCGGGATGGCGTTCATCCTCTTGTTCTATCTATGCAACCCGCCGTTCGTGGGCTACTTCTACACGATTCCGACTGAAGGCAGCTACCTGATCGTCAACAAGAACCTCGTGGAGATCGGGGCCTTGTCGGTGATTCTGCTGACGAGAAGCGGCCTCTTCGCTGGTCTCGATCGCATCATTCACGTTGCGCTGATGCGGAAGCCTCGACTCGCTCCGGCGTGATGGGTGTGTGCGCGACGATTGAGCGAATTAGCACTGGGTCGGGATTAGTTACAGAAACTGCCATCGCGCGGCCGGCAAACGGTGACATATGTTCCGACCATCACGCCCGCCCCGGCGCGACCGAAGACAAACCCGAAAAACGGAGACAGCACCGAACACAGAGATGGACGACGGGTCTTCACGGGGTGAGTCGATCGCTCAGCGCAGCGAGGATGTCCCTGCCTCGATTCAGCCCCTGCTCCAGACGTGGAGCGTCGAACTCGCGTTCGGCAGGCAACGAGGCCAGGTAACGGTCTAACTCGGCCATCAGGCGCTTGACCTCTCCGTCACTCGACGTGAGTGCACGGCTCTTCAGAATGCGGATCTTCTCGAAGTCCACAATGCCTTCGCGCAGCTTCTCATACCGGATGCTGCTCGTGCCGCCCGGGTATACGAGAAACGTATCCCCGGCGGGCCACACCACATGCCTCGCGTCTCGGACCGGGTCGGCGGCCCAGGCATCGTAGGCCCAGCGCAGAAAACCATCGTACCCGCGCGCCGCCGCGTACCACCCGAGCCACCTGCCCTCAACCGGAGGAGAGAATACGAACGTGTTTGGCTTGGGCGGCGTGCAGCATACGTAGAACGTCGTGGTGAGGCCCTTGACCGACCTCGACCGGATGTCGGCGGCCTCAGGCTCCTTCCCGTACACCGAGGAGTAGTCGTCGAGAAGGCCGCTCAGCTCAGGGTGCCAATCGCCGGCGTACGTGATACGCCATTGCGGCGAGTGCTCCTTGATCACCTTGATGGCCGCCAGGGTCTGATCCAACGGATTCTCGTTGATACCGAGATAGGTCCTTCCGAACCAGCCTTTCTGCTCCAGGTGCTGCTTCAAGTCGTCGAGAAAGGCGCGCCAGACGACCCTGAACGTGCTGGAGTCCGGTGGCCATGTGTCGGAGACGAGCGCGCCGGTGCGCTCGTCCAGGTACCGGAAACGATTTCCCCAGGGCACGGGCGTGTAGATCGTGATCGCGCCAGTGACACCAGCGTCCATCGCCAGCGTGACGTATTGGTCGAAGACACGGTAGTCGAACGCCCATGTGTCGTTGGTCCGCTTGATCCAGTCGATCATGCCGCCTTCGATCATGTAGGAGCTGTCCTGCCACGGAGAGTGGACGGCATACGTCGTGATGTACTTCCCCCCTGCGTCTGCATAAAGCCGCAGGTGCTGCTTCAACAGCGCCCTGTGTTCCTCGGACCACGGTTGTACGCCGTAGTGCCAGGCGATCACCCACGGGTTCTGCCACAGATCCAGCCGGAACTGCCAATCGGCCGGGCGCGGAAGCACAGGCGCCTCCACGCGGACCGTCATCTGCAGGGTGATGCTCGACTCTCCGGACCGGACCGCGGCTGTGCCTGTGTAGGTCCCGACGGCTGCCGAGGCCGGGATCTCGAGCGACAACCAGACAGGCCGCACGCTTCTCGCCGGCAGGTCGAAGCGGTCGAGCGCATCGAGCCTGTCCGGAAGAAGCCAGGCAGCCTCGGTCGTCGCGGCGTCGCAATTGGTGTTCCTCGCGCCGGCAGGGTAGTTGGACAAGACGTACCGCACCATCTGCAGTCGTAAGGCGTCGCGCCGGAGCAGATGCCCTTGACCGTCCGTGAGGTCGCTCGTTGTCACGCGGACCTGTTCGATCGCGTCGGACGACCAGACGAGGATGAGAGCGTTCAGCCGCTCTCCTCTCCATCCGGAATCCGTCCACGACGTGGTACTGCTGTCGACGCCCGGCACTTCACGCCTCGAGTAGATGCGATCCGTCGATCCGAACGCCGCGTGCAGACCGCGAGGTTGTCGCGCCCACGCCTCAGGATCGGTGGGAGAGTCGAGAAGAAGCTCGGGCTCGAAATGCGGGCTGAGGACCGGTAGATGCCTTTGATCGACCCGGCCGACCGGCGGCTGCGCAAACGCCAGTGTCGCGGCGCACTGCCAGACGATCCACCAGACGGCAAGGACTCGTCGCACGCGGTGATCATGCCACGGTAGTCGCCGCGCGGATTGCGCCGGTGATGGGTGTGCTTCTTTGAACGGTTGACCGCGTGGGCGGGAGTTGTTACACATGGGCTCGACCCGTCGCCGGCCATTCCGCATGGATGCCGTGGTGTCATCCGACGTACTCGCTCGCGGATTCCCAATCCTGGCTCGAGATTCAAGTGCCGGCGTTCGAACATGGGACCGCGTTCGAGTTTGCCATCATCTCGGGAGATGGACGCTACTTGGGTGGCTGTGGACTCAATCAGATCGACACGGCGAACCACCGCGCGAATCTCGGCTACTGGGTCCGTTCGACGGCGACTCGACAGGGCGTAGCCAGCGACGCGGTGCGCGCACTCCGAGACTGGGCGTTTCAAACGACGGACCTTATTCGGCTGGAGATCGTTGTTGCCGTGGGCAATCTTCCGAGCCATCGGGTGGCCGAGAAGGTCGGCGCCGCTCGGGAAGGCACCCTTCAGCGGCGAATCCTGCTGTATGGCGAGGCAAGGGACGCAACGATGTTTTCGCTGACCCGTGACGTGCCAATCCGTCAGGATCGTGCATCAACGCGTCGAGAGGATGGTCAGGTCACATGAGTCTTCGAGCGTCACTAACCCTTCGCGGCGGCCGGCCGCCAGCGTCTACGGTGATTG
>JBKPMA010000693.1:0-3917 GCA_046731935.1 Acidobacteriota bacterium | reverse complement strand
CCGCGCTCGTGGTACGCGCTGCCAAAATCCCAGCTGCCGATCTGAGCGAAGGTGTCGGCCGGCCACTTCTGCTTGGTCAGCCCATCGGGAAGGTTCTGCGGGTCGGCCCGCATGTCGATGGCACCCAGCGAATTGCCCCAGATTTTCCAGGTTGCCTTGGACCGACGGAGCTGGTCCATGAACCATTTCTTCTGAACGGCACCGAGGATCGTGCGCGGCGGTGCATCCTTTCGCGGATTGGGGATGCGGACGTCGCCAAAGCTGAGCTCGGCGGGCGGTTTGCCGCCGTTGGCGGCGCGGCCGGCATCGAGCGCGATCATCGCCGGCTCCGAGAACATCCCGTTGAAAGCCGGATCGTAAATCTTCTCCACGCCCTCGACGTCGGTCGCGTCGGGGCCAGAGAAGCTGCGCTGGTCGGTGAGAATGAGATCGAGGTGCCGGCCGTAGCGGAAAGTCCGATACACGATCAGGCTGTTGATGGCCTTCAGATTGTTGGGCTCGATGCCGAGACCAGTGTCGTCCCACTCCTCAATCTTCACGTTCTTCACGTCCACCGTGCCGAACGTGTCGAGCGATCCGCTCGGCGCCTTCACGCGTGCGGGAACGTATTCGAACCAGGCCTGGTTGGCGGCGACTTTGATGGTCTGGCCCGGTCGCGGCTCGCCCCCTGCCTGTTGAATGCTCTGCCGGCCCTGCCAGGAGAATTCGTGGTTGTCCCACATGGCGACGAACGGCCAGCGTGCCCGCGCGTCCTGCAGATCGGGATCGGCCAGGTAGCCCTTGTAAACGACGCGATAGCCATCGACCGTGAGCGGGTAGTGGAAATTGCTGGTTTTACCGCCATCGGGGATCCGGCCGACGTCGTAGATCGTGCGGTCGTACCGTGTCGCCACCTCGTCGGGGTATTCGACGACCTCGTAAATGAAATCACCAAGGTGGAGAACGAAACCGAGTTGATCGGCGGGCGCCGCGCGCTCATCCTCGAAGATCATGCGGCGATAGCCATTGAGCTTGCCTTCATTGAGGCTCTGGCAGCTGACGAACGCGAAATTGACCGGCCGTGGATCGTTCTCCAGCGGCGCGGTGATCGTGCGGCCGACGCGGCTCCCGTTTCCCTCGTCATCAGTGAAGCGGTACCAGTAGACGCGCGCCGGCTCGAGATGACCAACCAGCACGCGCGTCGTCCAATCCGACTCCGCTGAGACCGGCGCGGAGGTTTTTGCGACGACCCGCCGAAACGTATCATCCTCGGCCACCTCCAGCGTGAGCACACGCCGGCCGCCCGACTCGAACGGCCGCCGAGTCCAGAGGATCACGCTCGTCGGATCGGGATCGCCGGACGCGACGCCCTCCGGATACAGGTCGCGCCGCTCCTGCCAGCCGGTGGTTGATGCTCGAGCGGCGCCGCCCCACGCGAGCGAGGCCCCCATCGCTGCGGCCAATTGAACGAACTCGCGCCGATTGAGCGTCATCGCGATCCCCTTCGCAATCTCTCCGCGTGCCGCGGACCGTGATCGGGCATGAACCTCGAGATGCAATGATAGCTATGGTCGTACGCCGGCTAGCGGCGCAGTGACAGCCCGATGCCCTGCCGGGACGAACGGTGCGGCGCGGCCGAGCCTCAGAGCCGTCCTGGCAGGCCGCTGATGTCGAGAGCTCGATGTCGGCTCCGACCTTGAGACAAGTGCGCCAATCTCGGCGCCTGCCGGGCCCGCAACGGCCCGGCCATACCATGAGGATTCCGCCCATGAAATACATGTTGATGATGCACGCCCCGCGAGCGGGGTGGGAAACCGCCGGCATTGGCACGTGGCCGCCCGAAGACATCAAGGCCCACATCGGGTTCATGCTGCGGTTCAACAAGGAATTGCGCGAAGCCGGCGAGCTGGTCGGCGCCGAGGGTCTCGCGGGCCCCGAACAGGCGCGCATCGTCCGGGCGAACAAGGCAGGCGGTCCCGAGGTGACCGACGGCCCCTACGCAGAAGCGAAGGAATTCCTTGCGGGCTACTGGATCGTGGACGTCGAATCGACCGACCGCGCGTACGCGCTCGCGGCGCGTGTCTCTGCGGCGCCCGGCAAAGGTGGCGTGCCTCTCAACATGCCTATCGAGATCCGGGAAGTGATGAGCGCGCCTCCGGTGGAGGCATAGGATCGCCGGTGGCGCCCACAGACGAGCACCTGCTGCGGACACTGGCGCCGCAGGTGCTCGGCATCATCGTTCGGCGGTACAGCGACTTCGCGGCCGCGGAAGACGCGGTGCAGGAGGCGCTGCTCGCGGCGTCGCTGCAGTGGCCCGCCGAGGGCGTTCCAGACAATCCGCGCGGATGGTTGATTCAGGTCGCCGCGCGGCGCATGACCGATCACTTCCGCAGTGAGCTGGCGCGCAGGCGGCGCGAAACGGCCTCGGTGCTTCAGGAGCCGCCAGACCGCTACGTGGCGGCCGCTCCAGACAGCGACACTCCGGAGCGCGACGACACGCTGCAGCTGCTGTTCATGTGCTGTCATTCGTCGCTCACGCGGCCGTCGGCGATTGCGCTCACACTTCGCGCCGTCGGCGGCCTCACGACCGCCGAGATTGCCAGCGCCTTCCTCGTGCCGGAAGCGACGATGGCGCAGCGGATCAGCCGCGCGAAGCAGAAGATCAAGAGCTCCGGCATTCCATTCGGGATGCCGGGTGGGCAGGATGCGGCGGAGCAGCTTGGCGCCGTCCTTCACGTCCTCTATCTGATTTTCAATGAGGGCTACGCGAGCAGTGCCGGGGATGTCCTGGTTCGCAGCGACCTGTCGAAGGAAGCGATCCGATTGACGCGTGCGGTCCATCGCCTGCGGCCGCGCGACGGCGAGGTGGCCGGACTGCTCGCCCTGATGCTGCTCACCGACGCGCGCCGGATGGCGCGCACGGGTCCGGACGGCGAGTTGATCCCTCTGGCGGAGCAGGACCGCGCGTTGTGGAACCGTCCGCTGATCGAGGAGGGCGTCGCTCTCATCAGCGACACGCTGTCGCGTGGAGCGGTCGGAGCGTACCAGCTGCAGGCGGCGATCGCCGCCGTGCACGACGAAGCGGTCTCGGCCGAGGATACCGACTGGCCGCAGATCGTCGCGTTGTACGGCCTGCTGATGCGCATGTCGGACAATCCGATGGTCGCGCTCAACCATGCTATCGCGGTGGCGATGGTCGAGGGCCCGTCTGCGGGCCTGGTACTGCTGGAGCCGCTCGACGCGCCGGGCAGGCTCCAGGGTCACTATCGCCTCGATGCCGTCCGCGCGCACCTCTTCGAGATGAGCGGCGATCGCGTTGCCGCGATCCGCCACTACCTCTCCGCCGCACAACGCACGGCCAGCGTTCCGGAACGAAACTACCTCACGACCAAAGCGGCGGGACTCCGCAGCCGCCTCGATTCATAAGCGAAGGCGGACACTCACATCGAAAGAGCTTGTGGGTGCACGGCGAGGGGGACGGGATACACTCGTCTGTTGGCGGCCTGGAGGCGCCGCGTACAGACATGGCGAATCTCGTTCAGCTCGACCCGCAGGCACTGGCGGCGTTCCGCGGTGACGTCCAACGGCGCTACAACGCATTCAAGGCGCTCGGTCTCAAGCTCGATCTCACGCGAGGCAAACCGTCGAGCGCGCAGCTCGACGCGTCGAACGAGCTGCTCGCCCTGCCAGGCGTCACTGATTACGCTGCGTCGGACAAGACCGATTGCCGCAACTACGGAGGGCTGCAGGGCCTGCCCGAGCTGCGTGCGTTGCTGGCACCGCTCTTTGGCGCGTCGGCGGACCAGACCATCATCGGCGATAACTCGAGTCTTGGCCTGATGCACGATGCCATCGCGTATTCGCTGCTGGTGGGCACGTGCGACAGCGCGAAACCGTGGTCGGCGGAACGAACGGCGTTTCTGTGCCCGGTCCCCGGC
>JBKPMA010000692.1:0-4922 GCA_046731935.1 Acidobacteriota bacterium | reverse complement strand
GAGCTCCGCCTTCCGAATTCCGCATTCCGAACTTTCGTTGGTAGGATAGCGTTTGGTGGAGTTGCGGGCCGATTACGTCGTGGTCGGGGGCGGCATCGCAGGACTGCGAGCCCTCGCTGACCTGGTCGGCACGGGCGACATCCTGCTCCTCACGAAAGCCGGTCCCACCGAGAGCAACACCGGGTACGCCCAGGGTGGCATCGCTGCGGCGCTTGGCGCCGACGATTCGCCCGACCTGCACCGCGCCGACACCCTCGCCGCCGGCGCCGGATTGTGTGATGAAGCGGCAGTCGACGTCCTCGTTCAGGAAGGCCCTGCATACGTTCGCCAGCTGATCGAGTGGGGCGTGGCATTCGACCGCGATGCCGACGGACAGCCGGCGCTGGCACGCGAAGGCGCGCACAGCGTGCGGCGCGTGCTCCACGCGCACGATACGACCGGCCGCGAAATTGCGCGCGCGCTCTGGGCCCGCGTCGAGGGCGCTGGCAGACTGCGTGTGATCCCCGAGGGCCGCGCGACCGGCCTCATCGTGGAGGACGGGATGGTGTCCGGCGTGCGGTTCGTCGCGGCGGACGGGACGCCCGGAACCGCGCGTGCGCGGTCGGTGCTGCTCGCAACCGGCGGCGCGGGCCAGGTATTCCGCGAGACGACGAATCCGTCAATCGCCACCGGCGACGGCATCGCCATGGCGTGGCGTGCGGGTGCGCGCGTGGGCGATCTCGAGTTCGTCCAGTTTCACCCGACCGTGTTGAGCGTCCCTGGGCAGCCGCGATTCCTGTTGAGCGAGGCGCTTCGCGGAGAAGGTGCGCATCTGATCAACCAGGCGGGCGAGCGGTTCATGGATCGCTACGATCCTGCCGGCGAGCTCGCACCGCGCGACGTCGTGGCTGTGTCGATGGTCCGCGAACAGGTGCGGACTGGAGCGCCCGTCTACCTGACGCTCGCCCATCTGGACGCCGACGCCATCCGCGCTCGCTTTCCTTCGATCGCGGATGCATGCGCCCGCGCCGGACTGGACCTCGCGACCGAACGGCTGCCGATCAGTCCGGCGGCGCACTACATGTGCGGCGGTGTAGAGACCGATCTCGCGGGCCGCACCTCGTTGCCGGGACTGTTTGCGGCGGGCGAGGTTGCATGCACCGGCGTCCACGGGGCGAACCGTCTGGCGAGCAATTCGCTGCTCGAGGGATTGGTGTTCGGTGCCCGCGCGGCAGCCGCGATGCGGCAGGCTGTGCGCCCGGCGGCGCTGCGGCGTGCCGTGGAGGCTCGCGAACACATCACCGCTCATCCGCATCAGGAGCCAGACGACGTGTCGACGCCGGATGAGATGTGGCGGCACGCGGGTCTGATCCGGACGGCGGGCGGGCTGGCCGACGCCGTCGAAGCGACGGCGTCGCTGAGCGCCGCGTATGAGGCGCGGCTCGGCTCCGCGATGTCGGCCGCCGAATGGCGGGCCGCCTCGTTGGCGCTGGTCGGTCATCTGGTCGCGCGCGCGGCCCTGCGGCGAACCGAGAGCCGCGGCGGACACCGCCGGGCAGACTTTCCAGAGCGGGACGATCTACACTGGAAGATTCATATCGTCGAACAGAAGGCGGCACAGAGACAGCGATGAGCAAGAAGACGAATTCAGACAGCCTTGTGACCGAGATTACGCCCCGCTCCCAGGACTTCGGCGCGTGGTACACCGACGTGGTCCGGCGCGCGGAGCTCGCCGACTATTCACCCGTCAAAGGGTGCATGGTCATCCGGCCGTACGGCTACGCGATCTGGGAGCTGATCCAGCGCGACCTCGACGCGCGCTTTAAAGCCACCGGGCACGTGAATGCGTACTTCCCGCTCTTCGTACCCGAGGGGCTCTTGATGACCGAGGCCGAGCACGTCGCTGGCTTCGCACCGCAGGTCGCCTGGGTGACCCACGGCGGCACCGAAAAGCTCGACGAGCGCCTCGCGATCCGCCCCACGTCCGAAGTGATCATCGGGACGATGTATGCGAAGTGGATTCAGTCGTGGAGAGATCTGCCCGTCCTGATCAACCAGTGGGCGAATGTCGTGCGGTGGGAGAAGGTCACCCGGCCGTTTCTGCGGACGACCGAATTCCTGTGGCAGGAGGGGCACACCGCGCACGAGACCGAGGCGGAAGCGGAAGCCGAGACGCTCAAGATACTCGCGCTCTACAAAGAGTTCTCTGAGAGTGTGCTCGCCATGCCCGTGCTCGACGGTCCGAAGAGCGCGAGCGAGAAGTTCGCGGGCGCGTCGCGCACATACTCGATCGAGGCGCTGATGGGGGACGGCCGGGCGCTGCAGGCAGGCACGTCGCACAATCTCGGCCAGAACTTTGCCAAGGCGTTCGGCATTCAATTTCAGGGGCGGGACAAACAGCTGCAGCATGCGTGGACGACGTCGTGGGGCGTGTCCACGCGTCTCATCGGTGGCGTGATCATGACGCATGGTGACGACAGCGGTCTCGTCCTGCCGCCCCGCGTGGCGCCGCATCAAGTCGTGATCGTGCCCATTCCTCGCGGCAACTGGCAGGAGACCGTTCTTCCCCGGGCGGAAGCGATCAAGAGCGAGCTGCAGGCGGCCGGCATCCGTGTGATCGTCGATGCGCGCGAGGAGTACACACCCGGCTGGAAATTCGCGGAGTGGGAGCTCAGGGGCGTACCCCTGCGCCTCGAGATCGGTCCCAAGGACATCGAGCAGCAGCAGGTCGTACTCGTGCGTCGCGACACGCGCGCGAAGCAGCCCACTCCCATGAGCGGGCTGACCGCGCAGGTGCAGGCCCTGCTCGAGACGATTCAGCAGGACCTGCTGGATCGCGCGATCGCGTTCCGCACCGAGCACACGTCAACGGCAGAAACGTATGACGAGTTCCGGGAGTTGATGGAAGGACGTCCTGGATTCGTCAACGCACCCTGGTGCGGTGATGAAACGTGCGAGGCGGCGATCAAGGCAGATACCCAAGCCACGATCCGAAACTTGCCGTTCACCGATGAACCGTCGGCCAGGTGCGTCCGGTGCGATAAGCCGGCTATCACTCGCGCGCGGTTTGCGAAAGCGTACTGATGCCTTGGCGAGGTGTGGCAGACCTGCGAAGGTGCGATGTGGTGCCGGCGTCATTCGTCCCGTGCGATGTGGTGCCGGGGTCATTCGTCTCGTGCGATGTGGTGCCGGGGTCATTCGTCTCGGGCGATGTGGTGCCGGGGTCATTCGTCTCGGGCGATGTGGTACCGGGTCATTCGTCTCGTGCGATGTGGTGCCGGGGTCATTCTTCTCGTCCTCGAATGCACCCCGGCAAATCGTCATTGCAGGTAGTCACCGAAAGATCGGGTCTATGGCCTCGCCCCACCTTCCCCGGATGCGTCGAACCGCTGCATGGCGGCGCGACATTTTCTCGCGTGCCATGATCGCGGCGGCGGCGCCTGCGAGCGACGCGCGCCAGGCCTCAGCGTCGGTCTGATCCGCAGTTCGCGCGTAGGCCGCCGCAATCGCCTCGAGACACGAGGCATCGCCGATAGCCGTCGCGGCCTGGACGAAGTCGTCGGGCAGTGGATGCTCCGCCTGTTCCATCGTCTCGCGCAGATCGTAGAGCGCCACGCGACTGTCGCGGCGGGCGAGCACCTGGTGGACGATGCCCCTCAGCGCCTGCCACTCGCGTTGCCGTGACTCACGGCGCTGCTCCTGCTCGCGCTCGCGCAGCGTCGTCACGAGCCGATGCAGCGTGGGCAGCGGAACGATGCTGCCGTCGCGTGCGAGCGCGTCCACGAGCCGTTGGGGATCCGCTGGCAGCTCTCCGTTGGACGCTGCTTCGATGTAGGAGCCGGGCTCGTCGCCCTCCCTGGAGCGGGCCGCACCTGCAAGGCGGATGGCGGCATCCTCGTCCTGCTGGAGCGTGGCCAGAATCGGACCGACCGTTTGCGCCGGCAGCTCGGCGATCACGCCGATCGCGGCGAGGCGGACCGCTTGTGCTTCATCGGAGGCCACGGCCATAGCCGTTAGACGGTCGAGTACGTCGCCGCCCCGTTCGCCGTCGAGCAGGTTCCGAGCCACGGCAATGGCCGCCACGCGCACGTCGGCCTCGGGGGCCGCGAGCGAGCGGAGTGTGGGATCGACGAGACCGGCGTCCTGTCGCCCTTCGAGCACGCGCAGGAGGCCGACGCGCTCGGTCTGACCGCGTGCAGCGAGCAGCGCGGCCACGACCTGGCGTACCGCTCGCGCTCCCGTCACGCGCAGCCGCGCCACTGCCGCTTCTCGCCGGACGTCGTCGCTGGACGGATCGGCGAGGTCCGCCAGCAGCTGCCGGACGTCGCCAGTCGAGGAACGGCGAATCACCACGGGCGTAAGCTTAACGCATGGTTCGCCGGACGAAGGATGTTCGCCAGTAGATGATGACTACTGATTGGCTCGTGCCGCGCGCCCACGTCGTATTGCCGTCCGGCGTCCGCCTCGCGGTGGGCATCGCGGATACGCCGGAGACGCGCGAACGCGGACTGATGTCCCGCAAATCGCTTGGCGGCGTCGAGGGATTGCTCTTCGTGTTCGACGAAGACGATCGCCACGCGTTCTGGATGCGGAACACGCTCGTGGCTCTCGATATCGTGTGGCTCGACAGCGACGCGCGCGTCGTGACGATTGCGGCAGACGTGCAACCGTGCCGGCTTCCACCGTGTCCACGGTTCCGGCCGTCGAGGCCGGCGCGCTACGTGCTCGAAACTGCCGCGGGACGGCTCCGCATCGAGGGAGTGCGGGAGGGCGACAAACTCGAGATCCAGTTCTAGTCCGAATGCGGATTGCGGAATTCGGATTGCGGAATGACTTCGAGAATGCGGATCCGACTGCGCATTGCGAATTCCGAACTCCGAATCCCGAACTCCGAATCCCGAACTCCGAATTCCGAACCTACTCGTCGTCGGCGTCGTTCGTCC
>JBKPMA010000691.1:0-4132 GCA_046731935.1 Acidobacteriota bacterium | reverse complement strand
ACGATCCTGAGCTCGATCTGCTGTACTTCGGCGTCGGCAACCCCGGGCCCTACAACGCGGAACAGCGCCCGGGCGACAACAAGTGGACAAACAGCGTGCTCGCCAGGCGGCCGTGTGATGGCTCACTCGTCTGGGCGTACCAATTCACCCCGCACGACAACTGGGACTACGACTCGAACGCCGAAAACATTCTGGCCGACATTCCGATCAAAGGAACCGTCCGAAAGGTCCTGCAGCATTTCGACAAGAACGGTTTTGCCTACACGATCGATCGCGCCACCGGTGAAGTGCTCGTGGCCGAGCCGTTCGTCCCCGTCAACTGGGCGTCGAAGATCGATCTCGCAAGCGGCCGGCCAGTCGTCGATCCGGCCAAGATCACCGGGGCCCGGAAGGGGAACACCACGTATATCTGTCCGAGTCTCGAGGGCGGTAAGAGTCCGGCATCCCCCGCTGCGTTCTCACCGCACTTGGGCTTCTTCTACTCAGCGACCGTGAACCTCTGCATGAATTTCGAGGCGGAAGAGATCGGCCGGATCCGCGGCACGCCCTATCTCGGCGCCAATACGCCCTATCAAGGCGGTCCTGGAGGATCGCTCGGCGCGTTCATCGCCTGGGACGCTGCCACAGGCCGGCGCGTCTGGGAGATCCCCGAGCGCTTTCCCGTCTGGAGCGGGGCACTCGCCACAGCTGGCGACGTCGCGTTCTACGGCACGCTCGACGGCTGGTTCAAGGCCGTCGACGCCCGGGCGGGCAAAGTGCTCTGGAAATTCAAAGTGGGTTCCGGCGTCGTCGCGGCGCCGATCACGTACGCCGGACCCGACGGAAAGCAGTACGTGGCCGTGTATGCCGGCATCGGAGGGGACTGGGCGCTCCTGTCCGGCGACACGCGTGCCGACGACCCCGCAGACATTCGCGATCCGGCCGACTACATCCGCGATCTGGCCCGATACACCAGTCAAGGAGGCATGGTATGGGTGTTCGGCTTGCCGTGAGTGTCAGGGATCGCGAGGAGCGCTCATGAACGTCAGTGTTGCGGTCGTTGCGCTCACGCTCGTGAGCCTGACAGTCACGCTGCGCCAGGCGCCGGATCGCGCTGCCGCGGCGGTGGCTACCGAGCAGCGAATCCTCGCGGGCGGAGTGGCTCCGCCGGCGGTGCAAATCAGCGCCGTCAATCCGTACGCGTCCGATCCGGCGTCCGCGGAGCAAGGGAAGGCGCTCTTCCGCATGATGAATTGCGAGGGCTGCCATTCGATCGGAGGCGAGGGTTCCTGGGCGCCCAGCATCATCACCAGGCGTTGGCGATACGGCGGGACCGATGCGGCCGTGTTTGAAACGATCTTCTACGGAAGGCCGCGGGGGA
Source organism: Acidobacteriota bacterium (assembly GCA_046731935.1). GTDB lineage: Bacteria > Acidobacteriota > Vicinamibacteria > Vicinamibacterales > JAENWD01 > CAVUPP01. The sequence goes on along the minus strand of JBKPMA010000691.1, from coordinate 2,772 downwards.
TGCCCGCGTACGGGGGGATCCTGGCGCCGGAGTTGACCTGGAAGCTGGTGACCTTCCTCCGATCCATTCCGCCCCCCAAAGCCGTGCCGACGCAGTCGTGGCAGTGACGCATCCGGGCTACTCGGCCACCTTGCTTCGGGATTGGGCCCGTCAATCGACGACTATCTTCGGTTACCAGATCACTTCAGATGCGCGTCGAACCAGGCGACCGTGCGCTCGATCCTGTCGCGCTGGTGCGCGGGCGTCGCGAACATATGACCTTCATGCTCGTAAACGACGAGCCGGGTCTCGACACCGAGCGCCTTCAGTGCGTGCCAGAATTCATATGACTGCGGCGCCGGACACTCTGCGTCGCTGTCTCCCACCACGATCAGCGTCGGTGTGCGCACGTTCTTGATGTACGTGATCGGCGAGCTTTTCGCGTACACGGCCGGATCGTCATACACGGTGGCGCCAAAAAACGGCTTCATCCACTGATCGATCAAGTTCTGGCCGTAGTAGCTCTGATAATTGGCGATGCCTGCGCCGGCCATCGCCGCCTTGAATCGATTGGTTTGCGTCACGCCCCACATCGTCATATAGCCGCCGTAGCTCCACCCGGTCAGGCCCAGACGGTCAGGGTCGATCGGCGCCACCCGCAGCACCTCATCGACGCCGGCGAGAATGTCACGAAAGTCTCCGTAGCCGAAGTCTTTGACGTTGGCGCTCGTGAAGGCCTCGCCCTGGCCAAAGCTGCCGCGTGGATTCGGCTTGAAGACGAAGTAGCCTGCGGCGGCAAGCGCCATCTCGTAGGCATTCGAATCCGGCCACGCCGGTCGTACGGCTGATCCCGGACCGCCGTGAACGCTCACGACCATCGGATACGTTGTCGCTGCGTTGAAATTACGCGGGTAGATGAGCCATCCCTGGACGTCGTAGGCATCGCTCTTCCAGTGGATGCTCGTGGCGTTTCCCCACGCGGGCGCGAGTCCTGCGTTGCGTGTTGTGAGCGGCTTCCAGTCGCCAATCGCGCCAGCCCAGATCTCCGGCGGCGCAGTGAACGAACTCCGCACGATCGCGGACGTTTTTCCGTCACGCGCGAGTGAGAGCGTGGTGCCCCACGCGCCGGCCGTCAATTGGCCAGCGTCGCGGAACACCTGCTCGACGCGACCGCTCTGGGGGTCCACCGTCGCGAGTCCTGAGTCGCCATCGATGTGCTCACCAAACAGAATCGCATTCTGCGGTGTCCACGTGAGCCAGGTCGCCGACGCTTTCATGTCGGGCGTCAGATTGCGTGCCTCGCCCCCCTTGCTGTCTACGACGAAGACATCGCCGCCAATCGCCGGTTCGTCACTCATGAGGCCGGCAATGAACGCGACCGACGCTCCGTCCGGCGACCATGCGGGGCTGGCAACCTGCAGTGGTGGTCGATAGAGAGACGTCATTTCGCCGCTCAGGGCATCGATCGTGTAGAGCTGCGCGATATACCAGTTCGCGTCGCCGTTGCCGTGCGCGGCCGTCACGACAAATCGCCGTCCGTCCGGAGACCAGTCGTATTCGTAGATGTACATGTCGGCGGGCGTGATCTGCCGCAGCCTGCCAGATGCGACGTCGACCAGGGCCAGCCGTTGTTCCGTGACGGCTTCCTTGATCTCACCCGTCTGCGTGGTCGCCGCGACAAGAGGTCCGGCGGCTCGGGTGGCATTTTCCGTAAAGAGCACGGCGATGGTGCGGCCGTCGGGAGACCACGCTGGAGCGGCCAGAAAGCCTGTCACGCTGCTCAGCCGCCGTGGGGGTCCGCCCGCAGACGCGGTGACATAGAGCTGGAGTTGACCGGGCTTGACTGCGTCAGAGAGGAACGCAATCCTGCCGCCGTCGCGGGACCAGGCGACACTGCCTTCCGCGCTCGTCGCGCCAGCAGCAGCGGCGGAGATGCGCCGCGGCGCGGCAGCGCTGTTCACTCCGGCGACACGAATCGCGCTCCGGCCATTTGGCGCCCCGTCGCTGCCGGCGAGCGTCTCGACCCACGCGACACGTGTTCCGTCAGGTGAGATCGCCGCCTGCTCGAACCGGTGCGCGGCAAGCAGCGAATGCACGGCGTCATCGAGCGCCGATGCGGTGGCTGCGCCGTTGCGAGTCGGCCGGGACGCGTTTTTGGAGGCTCCTGGTGTTTGCGCAGAGCTCTGGACGGGCGCGCCAAGCAGAAGTCCAGCTGCCAGCAGGATCGCTACTGATTGGTGCCGCCTGGGAGCAGCAATTCGTGCCGCGTTCGAGAGACGCATAGAATGCCTACGATGACGATTGCCACGTGGAACGTCAATGGCATCCGCGCGCGGCACGGACAACTGCTCGATTTGATCGAGCGCGATCGGCCGGACGTGATCTGCCTGCAGGAGATCAAAGCCAGCGTCGATCAGATTCCGCTGCTGCTCTGTGACCTCGCCGGCTACTGGTGCTACTGGCACGGCGGTAAGGGCTACTCGGGTGTGGCCCTGCACGTCAGCCGGGACCGGTGGCCCGAGCGGCCAGCCTTCCATCACCCCGAGTTCGATTTCGAGCACCGGATTGTCACCGCGGACCTTGGCGATCTCGTAGTCGCGTCGGTGTACGTGCCGAATGGCGGTAAGGATTTCGACGCCAAGATGCGCTTCCTCGAGGCGTTGGACGCCATGGCCGCCGAGGTCGAGCGCGCGGGCAAACACCTCGTGATCTGCGGAGACCTCAACATCGCGTTGACAGATCTGGACCCTGTCTCTTATACACATCTCCGAGCCCACGAGACCACCTAGCACA
>JBKPMA010000690.1:0-9366 GCA_046731935.1 Acidobacteriota bacterium | reverse complement strand
CCTGCGGGAACTGGCCGGTGCGAGCGAGCTCGAACGCACGGTGGATGGGCCGGCGACGATTGGCAGCGTGTGGGCGGACTTGGTGAACTCGTTTCCGGCGCTCGCACCATACAGCCGTACGATTTCCGCCGCGCGAAACCTCGAGTACGCCCGTCCGGACGCGCCGGTCGAAGAAGGCGACGAAATCGCGTTCCTTCCGCCAGTGTCTGGTGGGAGTACGAACGCATCTTCGGGTGAGGATCCCGTCTAAGTCGTGCTGGACAAGCTGCAATCCGTCGAACGGAAGTACACCGAGCTGTCGTCGCTGCTGGCAAACCCGACTGTGCAGGCCGATCAGTCCGAATACCGCAAGCATGCCAAAGCGCTTGCCGAGCTCGAGCCACTCGTCGAGACCTATCGCCAGTACAAGGGCGTGCTCGACCAGATCACCCAGGCTGAGGACCTCGTTCGCGGCGGCGATCCCGAGATGCGCGACCTCGCTCAGGAAGAAGTGAGCGCGTTGACGGCACAGCGCGATCGTCTGTCGGACGCGCTCAAGATTCTGCTCGTCCCGAAAGATCCGAACGACGAAAAGAACGTCCTGCTTGAAATCCGCGCGGGCACCGGCGGCGACGAGGCCGCCTTGTTCGCCGGCGATCTCTATCGGATGTACACGCGGTTCGCGGAGCGTCAGGGATGGCGGTTCGAGCTCATGTCACTGAGCGACACCGGCATCGGCGGCGTCCGTGAGGTCATTCTGTCGATCGAGGGCAAACAGGTCTACAGCCGGTTGAAGTACGAGAGCGGCGTCCATCGCGTGCAGCGGGTGCCCGCCACCGAAGCGAGCGGGCGGATTCACACGTCCACCGCGACGGTCGCGGTGCTCCCTGAAGCCGAGGAAGTCGACATCCAGATCGACGCGAAGGACGTCCGCATCGATACCTTCTGCTCGAGCGGACCCGGAGGCCAGAGCGTCAACACCACGTACTCGGCCGTCCGGCTCACGCACATTCCGACCGGGCTCGTCGTGTCCCAGCAGGATGAAAAATCGCAGATCAAGAATCGCCAGAAGGCGTTCAAGGTGCTGCGCGCGCGGCTGTACGAGATCGAAATGCGCAAGCAGCAAGAGGCGATCGCCAAAGAGCGCCGCGGACAAGTGGGCACCGGCGAACGATCCGAGAAGATCCGCACGTACAACGTGCCGCAAAGCCGCATCACGGATCACCGGATCAACTTCACGACCCACCAGCTCACCAACGTGCTCAACGGCGACCTCGGCGAGCTGATCGACGCCGTCGTGCAGCACTACCAGTCCGAGAAGTTGAAAGACGCGACAGACGCCGACAACGCCAACGCGTGATCTGCCGTGACTGCACACACGCCGGACACTGCCATCTACACGCACGTTGCCGCCGCACGTGAGCGGCTGTTGCGCGCGGGACTCTCTTCCCAGTCGGCGGATATCGACGCGGAGGTTCTGGCCCGCGAGGTGCTGTCATGGGATCGCGCTCAGTTCCTGGCCCGGCGGCACGAGCCTGCCCCACTCGGCTTCACCACGCAGTTCGACGCGCTCATCAGCCGGCGCGAGACGCGCGAGCCGGTCTCTCAGATTCTGGGGCGGCGCGAGTTCTGGGGGCGCTCCTTCCTCGTCACGCGCGACGTGCTGACACCGCGTCCGGAAACCGAGTTGGTCGTGGAATCGGTGCTCGCACTCCATCCAGGTCCGGTGACGAGTGCACTGCACATCGTGGACGCAGGTACCGGATCCGGCTGCCTGGCTGTGACGCTGGCATGCGAGTGGCCGCAGGCGTTCGTCGTCGCGACCGACGTGTCCATGGACGCGCTACGGGTTGCCATCGCCAACGCCGACCACCACGGCGTATCGAGTCGAATCCGGTTTGTCCGTGCGGACCTCCTGGACGGCGTCGCGAGCGGCGTGGATCTGATCGTGTCGAATCCGCCCTACGTGCCCGAGATCGCACGCGACGCCTTGTCGCCTGACGTCCGAGACTACGAACCGGCCGTCGCGCTCTTTGGCGGCAGCGACGGGTTTCAGGTGATCGGACGTTTGCTCGATCAGGCAACCGATGCCCTGCGAACCGGGGGGCAGCTCGTCATGGAATTCGGCGCCGGTCAGGACGATCGCATCGAGGCGCTCGTCGTGAAGCGGCCACGCCTGCGGCTGGAGACGATTCGCGAGGACATCCAGCGCATCCCGCGCGTGGCGATCATCACGCGCACGTAGCCGTCCCGGTCGCGGCGATCTATCATCCTCAGATGGACTGCCTGTTCTGCCGCATCATCGCCGGCGAGATTCCGGCATCGATTGTTTACAAAGACGACGATCTCGTCGCGTTCCGCGACATCAATCCACAGGCGCCGATGCACCTGCTCGTCGTCCCGCGGAAGCACATCCCGACCACCAACGATCTCAGTGCGGACGATGACGCGCTGGTCGGCAGGATGTTGAGACGAGCCGCTCAGCTGGCGGCCGGCGAGGGATTCGGCGAGCGCGGATATCGCACGGTGTTCAATTGCAATCGCGAGGCGGGACAGACGGTGTTCCACCTGCATCTACATCTGCTGGCTGGCCGGGGTCTGGAGTGGCCTCCCGGCTGAGGAGGTAGCTGCCGGTTCCGGCCGATCGATCGAAGAGAAAATCTACGACGCGATAGCGCCGCGCGAAGTACGTCGTGAAGATCCGGCGCGTCGTCGTGCGCCACTCCGCTGCCAGATCGGGCGCACCCTCGAGCATCTGCAGAAACCCGGGCGGGATCTGCACCCGGATCGCGTCACCCTGCACATCGAGCTCCATCGCACCAGGCGCCATCCATCGTCCGACCCGACGTGTCGGATTGACCAGGTGCGCTGACACGGCGCGCGACGAGACCAGCGGTAGTGTTTTCCCGGCAGGTGCAATCCTGCGCTCGACGTGCGGCCTTCGAATCCACCACTGCGCCACGAATCGATCCGTCGGGAGCTCGCCGTGCATTGGGCTGCTCGAGAACCCGTAGATGTTCTCCTCGTATTCCTCGACGATCACGCCGAGTTTCGCGAAGTTCAGGTACGCATTCAAGGCGAGGAGCGGATCGTAGGTCCATTCGATGAGATCGATGCCGAGCGCCAGTGCCCGGTCTCGCTGCACCAGCTTCAACTGGCGGCCGAGTCCGGTACTGCGGTACGCAGGCAACACGCCCAGCATGTGCGACCAGTGGGAGAGCGTTCCGCGGAAAATGGCTGGAATCGAGTACACAAACCCCGCCATGGTCTTACCGTCGAACGCACCAACCAGGATCGCGCCGCGGTGCACCGTCGCCGCCAGCACGGGGATCGGCACCACGTCGTCGCCGTTCGTGTACTCCCAGATGCGTTTCTCGAGCTCGACGACCTGCTCGAGGTCCGCCAGGGTTGTGAGGTCCCGGAATTCCGTCATCGGGTGACTCAGCTTAGCAGGGGAGCGCGCTCCGGGCTCGAACAACGCCGTCGCGTTTGTCGTCTAATGCGGGCAGCGCAGCGCGGCCTCCGCCCCTGCCAGGTGAGGATCCATGCTCGACGGTCTTCGTTCCGACCTGCGCTTCGGCAGCCGCGCGCTGCGGAAGAGCCCCGCCTTCACACTGGTCGCCGTCGCAACGCTGGCGCTGGGCATCGGCGCCAACACCGCGATCTTCAGCGTCGTGGACCACGTGCTGCTCCGGCCTCTCGCGTATCGCGATGCCACCAGGTTGTACGCCGTGCACGAAGTGGTGCCGCGCTTCGCGCACCTCGCACCCATGATCCCGGTGAACGCCATGCATTTCGGCGAGTGGCGCCGGAACACGCGGGCGTTCGCGGCGATGGCGCTCGTCGGTGGCATGTCCATGAGCCTGACCGGACGCGGTGATCCCGAGCGCATCCCGTCGGCGCGTGTGTCGCCCGCGCTCTTCCGGATGCTCGGCGTCGAGGCTGCCCTCGGACGCACTTTCACCGAGAGCGAAGACCAGCCCGGCAAAGACGACGTCGTCGTGCTGGACCACGCGCTGTGGACGCGGCGTTTCGGGAACGATCCCGGCGTCATCGGCCGGTCTATCACCCTCGACGGCCGGCCCTATCGTGTCATCGGCATCCTGCCACAGGGTTTCCGGTTTCCGAAACTCTCGCAGCTCTACGAATTGACCGTTGCCGAGCAGCGGCCGCTGCTGTGGAAGCCTTTCGCCGTGGCACCGACAGAGCTCGAACCGCTCGGCGATTTCAACTTCGCCTGCATCGTGGCGCTCAAACCCGGGATCGGCCTCGCTGAAGGCGTCGGACAGCTCGATGGCGTGCTCGCGTCGCTCATGAAGTCCTTCCCCGAACCGGTCGAGGTGCGTACCGCACTCGTGCCGCTTCAGGATCAAATCACCGGCCGTTCGCGCCGCGGACTCGTGCTGCTGCTGGGTTCAGTCGCCCTTGTCCTGCTCATCGGATGCGCGAACATCGCGAACCTGCTGCTGGCTCGGGCGACCGGGCGAAGGCGCGAGCTGGCCGTCCGCGTGGCGCTCGGTGCCGATCGGCGCCGTCTGACACAACAGATGCTGGTTGAGAGTCTCGTACTTGCCCTGGCAGGCGGACTGTCGGGCATCGCCATCGCGTATGCCGGTGTGCAGTTGATCGTGAGCCTTGCGCCGGTGGATTTGCCGCGGCTCGACGAGGTGCATGTTGACGCGCGCGTCCTGCTCTTCACGATCGCCCTCTCATTGGCAGCCGGACTCGTCTCCGGTCTGGTGCCGGCGTGGCGCGCGGCCCGCACCGATCCGCAGGATGCGATGCAGGCGAGTGCGCGTGGCGCGATTGGCACCGCTCGCGGAGGTCGTACGCGCAATCTGCTCGTCGGCCTGGAAGTCGCTCTATGCGCCGTGTGCCTGGCCGTGGGCGGGCTGCTGCTTCATAGCTACGCACGGCTGCTGTCTGTCGATGCGGGCTTCGCTCCGGCCCGTCTCGTCACGCTCGATCTCGAACTGCCGAAGCTTCGCTACCCGGACACGCCGCAGCGCGCGGCGCTCCTGCGCTCGCTGCTCGAGCGGATCGGCAGCGGACCCGGTGTGGTGTCGGCCGGCTCGTCAAACCAGCTGCCACTCGCGGGAGAAGGCGGAAACAATCTGATCGCGCCGGAAGGCTCGACGCTTCGCCTGGTCGAACGGCCGCTGGCCGACATCCGCTCGGTCAGTCGCGACTACTTCAAGACGATGGGCATTCCACTTGTCAGCGGACGTATTTTCGACGAGTCCGACGGGGAGCACTTGGTGGCCCTGGTGTCCTCACTCGTGGCCGCGAAGGTCTGGCCCGGCCAGAATGCGATCGGGCGGCGCTTCCGTCTCGGCGGTGATGAGACGCCGCTTCTCACGGTGGCCGGCGTCGTTGGCGACGTGCGCGGAGTCGCACTCGGGCAGGCGCCGCGGATGACGGTGTATCGCCCGTACTGGCAGATGAGCCGGGAAGACGTCTCGATCGTAGTCCGCACCGCTGGTGATGCCCGAGCGGCCGGCGCGTCGATGGCAGCTGCGGTTCATGCCGTCGATCCGCTTCTGCCGGTGCCCATGGCGAAGACGATGGATGACATCGTCGCGCAGTCGGTCGCGCAGCCGAGATTCCAGATGACCCTGGTGCTGTTTTTCGCGGCGGTGGCAGCCTTGCTCGCAAGCCTGGGGATCTATGGCGTCATCGCATACGCCGTGGCGCAGCGGACCTCCGAGCTCGGCATCCGCACCGCCCTCGGCGCATCCCCACAGGCAATTCTCCTCATGGTCGTCGGGCAGGGATTGCGGCCGGTCGCCATCGGACTGGCGGTCGGGTTGGGGCTGTCGTTTGTGGTCGGACGCGCGGTCAGCAGCCTGCTCTATGACGTCTCGACGTATGATCCGCTGACGCTAGTGGGCGTGGTCGTTGCCATCGGGCTCGTGTCGCTCGTCGCAGCACTCGGTCCAGCTCGCCGCGCCACGCGTTTGAATCCGGTCGCGGCTCTGCGACAGGAGTAGCACCGCTGGCTGAGCGCGCCGCATGGCGAGCGCGGGAATCCTCAGAGCAGCGCCGGAAGTTCCGTGAGCGAACGGACGACGGGAACGCCAGAGTCGGGGACGGCCGTCGCTCCTGGACCGATGTCGGCAGATCGCCGCACGAGAATGCCCCGCATGCCGACCTGCTGTGCGCCGGCGATGTCGTGAGTCAGACTGTCCCCCACCATCACTGACTCCGAGGCTGGGACACCGATTAACCGCAGCCCCGCATCGAAGATGCTCGGATGCGGCTTCATGTACCCGTGGTCCGAAGATGACACGGCCGCGCTGATGAGCCCTTCGAGCTCGAAGTGGCTCTGGAACGATGCGAGACATCGGTGGCTGTTCGAGATGAGCCCGATTCGGATTCCCCGCTTCGCAATAATCTGCAGCGTGGCCGGCACATCGTCGTACAGCTCGAAGTGGCGGTTGGCTGCCCACTCGTCGTAGATCTCTTCGGCGCACGTCTGGACCGCTGGTCCAACACCGCCCATGCCTCTGATGATCGCGGCCGTGTACCGGTGGAACAGCCCGGCTTCGTAGATATGATCTCGCGCTTCGTCGAGGATGGCGGATGCCTGCGCCACCGCGGTCTCGAAACGCGAGGCATCGACCGTCATGCCGTGACGCGCGCAGAACGATTGGTAGCCTTCGCCACGGAACGTCGGACCGGGATAGATGAGCGTGAAGTCGACGTCGAAGAAAACGGCGCGAGTCACGCGTCGGGCGTCTCGGCGGGGAGCGCCGATGGCGGGCCTGCGACGACGATGGCTGCGCGGCCGGGGTCGAGGAGTTGCTGCGCCGCGTGCTGAACCTCCGGGCGTGTCACGGCCTCGAGCACGTCGGGCAGGCGGCGGTCGAAATCGAGCCCGAGGCCGAAGATTTCGGCGTTCTGCAGGAACGAGGCAATCCCGCCGTTGGTCTCCAACGTGCGGGGCAGCGAACCGATCAGATAGCGCTTCGTGTCCGCCAGTTCGTCTGCAGTCACACCGTCCTGCGCCATACGGCGAACCTCGTCGTCGATCGACTGGATTGTTCGGGCGACGTTCTCCGGCGCAACTCCCGCGCGCACGAGCAACGCGCCAGCCGCCAGATTGGCCTCGAGACTGCTGAACGCGTAGTACGCCATCCCCTGCCGTTCGCGGATGCTGTCGCCGAGGCGGCCGCCAAGACCGTATTGCCCGAGCACGTTGTTCATCAACGACGCCGCGTAGTAACGGGGGTCAGTGCGGGCAATCGCGGTGAAGCCGTATGCGACGTCTGCCTGCGACTTGTTGGGAATGACGATGGCGTGAAGCGTACGACGCGAGCTGCGCGGCGCGGTCGGCACTGGGGCCTCGGCTCGCGGGTCACCGGGCCAGTCACCAAAGGCCCGAGCCGCCAGGTCCACGCCTCTGCCGGGGTCGAGATCGCCGACGAGCACCACGAGCATGCCGGTCGGTCTGAAGTGCCCGCGGTGGAACTGGACCAGATCGTCTCGTGTGAGTGCTTCGACGCTGGCTACAGATCCCTTCGTCCGCCGTCCGTACGGATGGCCGTCCGGGAACAACCGCTCGTAGAGCGCGTCGGTTGCGACCGTCGCTGGGTTGTCCTCGTCCTGGCGGATGGCGGTCACGATTTCACCGCGACGCGTGATGAGCTCGGCGTCCGGAAACGTCGGAGTGCGGATCACGTCGGCCGCAAGGCCGAGCACGGCCTCCACGTCCTCGGCGAGGCACGTGAAGCTCACGGTGAACAAGTGCCGTCCAACGGAGGTGTTCAGCGAGACGCCGCGGCCGTCGAGCGCTTCGGCCAGTTCGTCGGCGGAATAGTGGAGTGTGCTGCGGTCGATGACCTTCGAAACGAAATGAGACAGCCCCAGCTGGCCCGGTGGATCGAAGGCACTGCCGGCCCGAAGACTGATCGACACCGTGACGGCGGGATGCGTGATCGTCCGCTGGGCGAGAACGACGACCCCATTCGAGAGCGCCTGGCGCAGAGGCGTGAGGCCGGGACGTGTCGCAGTCGTCGTCACACGTGCTCCACGGTCGCCCGCTCGATCGCGGGATTGTCGGCGGCCGCGGTCGGCTGGAACCAGCCGACGGTGCGGTTGGATGTCTTGAAACACCGCGCGGCCACGCGCCCGACATCCTCGAGTGTGACCGCGGCAATCGACGGCCACAGCGTCCGGTACACGTCGATGTCGGCAATCGTCGCAAAGTAGCCGAGCTGATGTGCGATGTTCGTAACCGAATCGGACTCGAACACAAGCCTGGCCCGGAGCTGGTGGATCGCGCGCTCGAGCTCCGCCGGTGTAATCCCATCGCGGCGGACGGCGTCGATCTCGGCCAGTGCGGCTTCCTCCACGACGTCGAGCGGAACGCCGTCAGTCGCCGTGACCGAAACCGTGTAGAGAAACGGATGCTCGGTCGGCAGCAGTGCGCCGAACACAGAGGAGGCCAGGCGCCGATCGACGAGCGATCGATACAGCCGCGCACTCCGTTGTGGTGGATTGCGGAACGACGTCCAGAGGTTCACGCCCTTGGCCCCGGTCAGCACGGCGTCGAGGACCAGCAGGGCGAAGAAGTCCGGATCCGACACTGCCGGCGCGTGCCACGCGAGCTTCAGATAGGCGGTCGTGCCTTCCTTCTCGATCCGGACTCGGCGTTCGCCAAGCTGCTCCGGCTCCGTGGTACGGATTCGGGCGGGCTCCGGTCCGGCGGGGATCGCACCGAACTGCGCCCGCACACGCGCGATCACGTCCGTGGGATCCACGTCACCCACGACCACGAGCGTGGCGTTGTTCGGGATGTAGTACTGGCGATAGTGGCCGTACAGGTCGTCGCGCGTCATCCTCTCGAGGTCCGCCAGCCACCCGATCGTCGGATGTCTGTACGGATGCGCCTTGAACGCCGCGGCGGTGACTTCCGTGTCGAGCAGTTGTTCGGGATCGTTGTCGCCGCCGTGCAGCTCGGAGATGATGACGGTCCGTTCGGACTCGCAATCCTCGGGAGCGAACAATCCGTTGGCCATGCGCTCTGCCTCGATGAAGAGCATCCGATCGAGCGCGTCTTTCGTGGCAGTCTCAAGGTATGTGGTCTGATCGATCCACGTATACCCGTTCCAGGTCCCCCCGAACTGTTCGATGATGCCCTTCACTTTGTCGCGCGGGATGTTGGTGGTGCCCTTGAAGTTCATGTGCTCCACCCAGTGCGAGACACCCGTCAGCCCGGGCCGTTCGTCCTTCGACCCGACCTTGTACCAACACCAGACCGAGGCGAGCGGCGCCGTGTGCATCTCCTGCACGGCGACGGTGAGACCGTTGTCGAGCACGACACGAGTGAGTGCTGAAGACCCCGGCCCGCCCGACGAAGCCGCGAGGGCGAAGTCGGGTGTGGCG
>JBKPMA010000689.1:0-8007 GCA_046731935.1 Acidobacteriota bacterium | reverse complement strand
TCCCGGACCAATCGTGCGCCCGGACCTGCGATCTCTTCCACGGCACGACGCGGCCCCTCGCTGCTCCAGGGCGCACCGTTTACGACCGGTTCTCCATCCGGGCCGAGGCTCGCATGGTGTCCGAGAAGCCCTGGATGAGTGCGGGCGGTGATGACCCGGCCGCGCGAGTCTTCTACATGCACGACACGGTCGCCCAGCAGTCCGAGGTGACCGATGTCCACGCGGGGGAGCCGCTCACCCGCCATTGACTTCACGGGGTAGCGCCAGATCTCGGCAAGGTGCATGGTCGTTAGATGCCGGCTCACCCGTAGAGTCTGCCGGCATCCTGTTGAGCTAGTTGCGTTAGATTTTACAAACGCAACTCGAAGTTGCGTTAAGCTGAAGGGACGTCATCAGGCAGTCATGACCGATCCCGCACTGACACCCCCGGTTCCCGCCGCGCTCACCTCGAGGCGCAGCCGCGCCCGCGTCGGCGGCCGGAGCGCGCGTGTCGTGTCCGCGGTCCTGCGGACGACGCTCGAGGTGCTCGGGCAGCAGGGATACGCCGGCCTCCGCGTGGACGACGTCGCAGCCCGCGCCGGCGTCAACAAGACAACAATCTACCGCCGGTGGCCAACGCGCGCCGATCTCGTGGTCGCCGCGTTGACCAGTCTGTCTGCGCCGCCTGTCTCGGTCGAGACCGGCCGCCTCGCCTGCGATCTCAAGGCGACATTCATGACGGCGACCACGCTTCGCTCGACACCGGTGGGGCGTGGCGTCGTCCGTGCCCTCATCGCAGAGCGCGGCGATCCCGAAGTGGATCGCGTGGTGTGCGAGATTCGCGAGCGCCATCGTGCACCCGCGCGGCGCGTCCTGGAACGGGCCCGCCGGCGAGGCGATCTGCCCAAACGCGTGGATATCGAACTGCTGCTGGACGTCTTGACCGGAACGATCAACACGAGACTGCGCGAACAGCCCGATCCACTGGATCCGCAGTGGGTGGGCCGCGTGGTGCGGCTGGTGCTGTCAGGCGCGGGCGTACGCGCCACTGGATAGTAGGACGACATGACGCGAATAGTCCCGACCTTCCTGCTCGCCGCAGCCGCGCTGGCCGCGTCCACAGGATGCCGCAACGACAATGCCGCCGCCGCGGCTCGGTCGCCGTCGCCTCCCAGCGTGGGATTCGTCTCGGTCGTGCCCGAGCAGATTGCGGTGACCAGCGAGTGGATTGCCACGCTCGACGGCATGGTCAACGCCCAGATCCGCCCGCAGGTGTCGGGCTACCTCGTGAACCGTACATATCGCGAGGGTGCCTTCGTCAAGAAGGGCGAAGTGCTCTTCGAGATCGATCGGCGTCCCTTCGAAGCGGTGCTCAACCAGGCAACGGCCAGGCTGGCTGAAAGCGAAGCGCAGCTCGCGAAAGCCGAACGCGACCTCGCCCGCGATCAGCCGCTTGCGGACCAGCGCGCAATCGCACGGAGTCAGCTCGACAACGATGTCAGCGCCCGCGATGCGGCCAAAGCGGCCGTTGCGTCCGACAAGGCCACCGTGGAAGCCGCACAGCTGAATCTCGGATTCACGCGAGTCACGTCGCTCATCGACGGCGTCGCCGCAATTGCCACCGCGCAGATCGGCGATCTCGTCGGACCGTCCTCGATCCTGACGACGGTGTCGAACGTCAATCCGATTCGCGTGTTTTTCCCGATCACCGAACAGGAGTACCTGGCCATCGCTGACCAGGTCAGCACTCCCTCGGCCGCGGCTAAGCTGTGGCAGGCAGGCGGCGGTCTCACGCTGGTGCTCGCCGACGGCCGCGTCGTGCAGCAGCGCGGGTCGGTGCTCGCGGTCGATCGCGGCGTCGATCCCAAGGTCGGCACGATCCGCGTCAGCGCGTCGTTTCCCAATCCGGGCAACCTGCTGCGTCCCGGACAGTACGCACGGGTCCGCGCGCAGACAGCGGTCCGCCAGAATGCCCTGCTCGTGCCGCAGCGGGCGGTGTCCGAGCTGCAGGGCGGTGTTCAACTTCGCGTGCTGACGCCCGAGAACAAGATTGCGGTCAGGACCGTGACGCTCGGCGGCCGATCGGGCAACCGGTGGATCGTGGAAAAGGGCCTGCAGGCCAACGACCGCGTGGTGATCGACGCACCGTCAGTGCGCGACGGAACGCTCGTCGCGCCCCATCCGGCTCCTGCGATCGAGTAAGAGGCCGAGCATGTCGAGTTTCTTCATCCGCCGGCCCATCGTCGCGATCGTCATCGCCATCATCACCGTGCTTGGCGGTCTGGTCGCGATGAGCGGACTGCCGATCTCGCAGTTCCCGTCGATTGTCCCGCCACAGATCCTGATCACCGCGCAGTATCAGGGCGCGGACTCGCTGACGGTCGAACAGGCCGTCGCGACACCGCTCGAGCAGCAGATGAACGGCGTCGACGACATGCTCTACATGCAGTCGAGCAATGCCAACGACGGCACGATGACGCTCACGGTGACGTTCGACGTCGACACATCGCCCAACATCGATCAGGTCAACGTCACGAATCGCCTTGCACAGGCACAGCCCAATCTTCCGCCCGACGTGAACCAGTTCGGCCTCGCGCTGCGGAAGTCGACGGGCCTGCCGATGCTGATCATCGGGTTGTCGTCGCCGGGGAAATCGTACGACGCCCTCTTCCTCGCGAACTACGCCAACATCAACATCGTCGACGCCATCTACCGGGTCCCCGGTGTCGGCGAAGCGAGAATTTTCGGCGCCGGCGACTACGCGATGCGTATCTGGGTCAAGCCCGACCAGCTCACACGCCTCGGACTCACGGTGCCGGATCTCAGCCGCGCCATCCAACAGCAGAGCACCGTCAATCCATCCGGCCAGGTCGGCGCCAATCCTGTGCCGCTCGGTCAGGAGATGACGTACACGGTCCGATCGCAGGGCCGACTCCAGACCGAAGAGGAGTTCGGCAACATCGCGGTGCGCTCTAATCCGGATGGCTCGGTCATCCGGCTGCGCGATGTGGCACGCATCGAGCTCGGCGCGCTCAACTACCAGCAAATCGGCCGCGTCAACAGCCAGTCTGGCTGCGCGATTGCCGTTTTCCAGGCTCCCGGATCGAACGCGCTCGCGGTCGCCGAGGGCGTCCGCGCGCAGATGAAGACGCTGAGCGCGCGCTTTCCCCGCGACCTGGAGTTCACGTACACGCTCGACACGACGCGGGCCGTGTCGGAAGGCATCCGCGAGATCGTGATCACGCTGGTCGAGGCGATGGTCCTGGTCATCCTGGTCGTCTATGTGTTCCTCCAAAACTGGCGGGCCACACTCATCCCGGCTGTTGCGGTTCCCGTCTCGCTCATCGGAACGTTCGTGGCGTTCCCGGCGCTCGGGTTCTCACTCAACACGCTCTCGCTGCTGGGGCTGGTTCTGGCGATAGGCCTCGTCGTCGACGACGCGATCGTCGTCGTCGAGGCGGTGGAGCATCACATCGAAGAAGGCATGTCGCCGCGCGACGCCACTCTCCGTGCGATGGAGGAAGTGGCCGGCCCCGTCGTGAGCATCGCGTTGATCCTGGCGTCGGTATTCGTGCCAGTCGCCTTCATGGGCGGCATCCAGGGCAGCCTGAACAAGCAGTTCGCCATCACGATCGCGATCTCCGTACTGATCTCGGCCTTCAACGCGCTGACGCTGTCGCCCGCGCTTGCCGCGATGTGGCTTCGCCCGCGAAAGGAAGGCCGGCTGTTCGGCGGCCTCTTCCGGGGCTTCAACAAAGTGTTCAACAAAGGCTCGAACGCGTACATCGCGATCAGCCGCGCGCTCATCCGCAAGGCCGCCATCGGCGTTGCGATCCTCCTCGGGTTCATGCTCGTCGGCGGCATGCTTGGCCGCACTCTGCCGACGAGCTTCCTCCCTGAAGAAGACTACGGCTACTTCCTGCTCAACGTGCAGCTGCCAAGTGCCGCGTCGCTGCAGCGCACCGACGACGTCTGCCGGAAGGTCGAGAAGATTCTGTCGCAGACCGAGGGGATCGGCGACTACAACACGATCGTTGGCTTCAGTCTGCTGACGCGCGTCACCGCCCCGAACAACGGGTTCTACTTCGTCGGACTGAAGCCCTGGGGCGAACGCCACGAGGGTCTTGATGCACGGTCGATCGTCAATGGCCTGAACGCGCGATTCCGCAAGGAGATCCCCGAGGCCGTCACGCTCGCGATCATGCCGCCCTCGATCCCGGGCCTTGGCTCGCAGGGCGGGTTCACGTTCTGGCTGCAGGACCGCTCGGGCGGGACGGTCGAACACCTCGACAACGCGCTGCAGGCTTTTCTCGCGGAAGCGCGCAAGCGGCCGGAGCTCGCGGGTGTCAATTCACCATTCAGCGCCGCCGTGCCGCAGGTCTACATAGACGTCGATCGTGACAAGGTCCTGAAAGAAGGGATCGCGATCGGCGACGTGTACCAGACGATGCAGACGTTCCTCGGCGGCTTGTACGTGAATCAGTTCAACAGGTTCGGCCGTCAATGGCGGGTCTTCCTGCAGGCGGAGGGTGAGGAGCGCGCCGCTGCGGACAACATCGGTCAGTTCTACGTGCGAAACAACGATGGCAACATGGTGCCGCTGTCGTCGGTCCAGCGCGTGCAGCGTGTCTTTGGTCCGCAGTACACGAACCGCTTCAACGTCTACCGTGCGGCGCAAATCAACGGCACGTCGGCACCAGGCTACAGCTCGGGACAGGCGCTGGATGCGCTCGAGGATGTCGCGCGAGCGACGCTGCCGGCAGACATCAGCTATGACTGGGCGGATCTGTCGTATCAAGAACGAAAGGCCGCGGGTAACGCCGGACGTCTGTTCGCGCTGTCGCTGGTCGTCGTGTTCCTGATCCTCGCGGCACTCTACGAGAGCTGGTCGCTGCCATTCTCGGTGCTCCTGTCGGTGCCGGTCGCGATCGTCGGCGCATTTGCGGGTCTGCTGCTGCGGCGATTCGATTTCGACGTGTACGCGCAGGTTGGCGTCGTCATGTTGATTGGACTCGCCGCCAAAAACGCGATCCTCATCGTGGAATTTGCCAAGCTGCGCAGCGAGGAGGGCAAAGATCCGGTAACCGCTGCGCTCGAAGGCGCGCAGCTGCGCCTGCGGCCGATCCTCATGACGTCGTTCGCATTCATTCTGGGGTGCGTGCCGCTCTGGGTGGCCACGGGTTCCGGCGCGGCGTCGAGGAGGATCCTGGGCACGGTCGTGATCAGCGGCATGCTCGCTGCGACACTCCTGGGCATCTTCCTCATTCCCCTGTTGTACGTGCAGGTCGAGAAGCTTGCCACGTGGCGCGCGCGGTCGCGTGCCGCGTCGCTCGAGCCGTCTCCGAAGCCGAGCGCATCATGACGAAGCCCCTTTCGTTGCTTGCCACAGGCGCGCTCTGCGCGTTGTCAGCGTCGGCGTGCGTCGTGGGTCCGAAGTACGTCAAGCCCGCCACGCCCGTGCCCGAGACGTACCGCGGCGCTGAGTCCGCGCCGGCTACGGCGGCGATTGCCGACGCGAACTGGTGGGACGTCTTCGAAGACGAGCAGCTGAAGACGCTGCTCCACACCGCGCTCGCACAGAACGACGACTTGAAGATCGCTGCCGCTCGTGTGCTCGAGGCTCGTGCCGTATTGGGGGAAACACGGGCGGATCAGTATCCGACGGTCGGCGTGGGCGCAGCGGCAGGCGGCGGACGCGTGGCAGCTGTGGGGACTACGCCGGCCCAGACCGCTGGCGCGCTTCGCGTCGGCGGAACGGTGGACTGGGCCCTCGATTTCTGGGGGCGCTATCGCCGCGCGACCGAAGCCGCCCGCGCCGAGCTGCTGGCGACGGAATGGGGACGACGTGCGGTCACGAGTGCGGTGATTGCGGACGTCGCAAACGCGTACTTCGAGCTGCGTGCCCTGGATCTGCAGATGGAGGTTGCGCAGCGGACGTTGAAATCGCGGAACGAATCGCTCGCGCTGACGCGAGTGCGCGAGGCCGGCGGCGCCACGTCGCTGCTCGACGTGCGCGAGGCAGAGCAGCTCGTGTTCGGTGCAAAGGCCGCGATCGTCGACCTCGATCGCCGAATCGCGCAGGAGGAGAACGCCCTCAGCCTGCTGCTCGGGAATCTGCCTGCGCCGATCGCGCGGGGGCTCGCGCTCGTGGATCAGCCGCACGCGCCGGACGTACCGGCCGGACTGCCATCGTCGCTACTCGAGCGTCGTCCTGAGGTGCAGGCCGCGGAGCAGGAAATCATCGCCGCGAACGCGCAGGTCGGCGTCGCGCGGTCCGCGTATTTTCCGTCGATCTCGCTGACGGGCGCGGGCGGATTGCAGAGCACCGCTCTTGGTGCGCTCTTCGCTTCGGGCGCCGGCTACTGGAGCGCGATTGTCAGCGTCGCGCAGCCTGTCTTCACTGCGGGGCGAACGCGATCGCAGGTCGCGTTCGCACAGGCTCGCGTGGACGAGGCGACCGCGCTGTACGCGCAGGCCGTGAAGCGCGCGTTTCGGGAAGCGTCGGACGCGCTGGTCGGCTACGCGAAGGCCCGCGAGTTCCGCGTGCAGCAGGAAGGACTGACGACGGCGGCGCAGGATGCGCGCCGGCTCGCCGACATCCGATACCAGGGCGGCGCGACGAGCTACCTCGAGGTCCTCGACGCCGACACGCGCCTCTTCGTGGCGGAGTTGCAGCTCGCCGAAGCGCGGCAAGCCGAGCTCTCGTCGTTCGTCGAGGTGTATCGCGCGCTCGGCGGAGGCTGGCAGCAAGAGGGACGGCCGTCGAACTGATCGGCGCGGGGAACTGATCGGGGCGGGGTCCAGGGCGGACGGGATGACTGACCCCGCCCCTACATTCGTCAGATGTGGGGCCTGATCGGGCGGGGTCCAGGCCCGACGGGATGGCTGACCCCGCCCCCTACATTCATCAGATGTGGGGCCTGATCGGGCGGGGTCCAGGCCCGACGGGATGACTGACCCCGCCCCTACATTCGTCAGATGTGGGGCCGGGGCCGTTCGGGATTCTCCAACGTGCCCCGGCCAATCATGTCACTGCAGTCCGAAGACGATCAGCGCCTGTCCGCAGGCCACCGCGATCCGCTGGTGGCCGCCAGCGAGAAATGCGACCGGATTCGCGGCGCACGGGCCGCCGGCCTGGAAATCCCACACTGCTTTGCCCGTGACGGCATCCAGCGCGAACACGTTTCCTTCGTTCGTGCTGCCGAACACGAGTCCGCCGGCTGTGGACATGACACCCGCCCATAGCGGCGACAGCAGCCGATGTTCCCACCGCCGTTCACCCGTGAGGAGATCGAGCGCCCGCACGGCGCCGTACACACGATCGCCTGTTTCGACCTCTTCACCGCCGCCGAGAAACGGCTTACCGGGTTCGTAGTCCACCGGGGTCTTGAAATAACGCGAGCCGAGCTCGCGCACGGGCACGAAGAACAGGTGACGGCCGACGTCTGCTGATGGACTGAACCAGTTGGTCGCGCCCTGCAGGCTGGGCCAGACGACGGTGCCCGCATCCGACGGCTCCATCCCCGGCATGACCATCGGTCGGCCGTGTACGTCGAGGCCGCTCGCCCACGTCTCGGTCGCGAACGGCGCACCGCGCAGAAACTGACCGTTAGTGCGGTCGAGCACGTAGTAGAAGCCGTTGCGGTTCGCCGTCACGATCAGCTTTCGCGGCTGGTTGTCGATTGACGCGTCGACGAGCACCGGGATCTGGTTGGCGTCCCAGTCGTGCGTATCGTGCGGCGTGAACTGAAAGTGCCATCGGAGCGCGCCGGTCGTCGCATCGAGCGCAATCAGCGAGCAGCTGTACAAGTTGTCGCCTTGTCTCGTGTCGCCGTTCCATGGCGCCGGATTCCCAACGCCCCAGAAGAGCAGATTGAGATTGGGATCGTACGACCCGCTCAACCAGGTTGGTGCTCCGCCGGTTTTCCAGCTGTCTCCGGACCAGGTCTCGTGGCCAGGCTCGCCTGGTCCCGGCACCGTATAGAACCGCCACAGGCGTGCGCCGGTTTTCGCGTCATATGCATCGAC
>JBKPMA010000688.1:0-4881 GCA_046731935.1 Acidobacteriota bacterium | reverse complement strand
CGCCCGCTCCATGCCGGAAAATCGGACGCGGCCATTGCGACGGAGTGCCCCATGTCACGCCTGATGCTGATCCTTTCCGCCGCGCTCGCGTCGGTCATCCCCGTGGCAGCGCAGCCGCCGTCTCCACCCGCGCCGCCAGCGCATGTGGATGGACGGCAGATCGTCGTGGGCCAGCAGGTGCTGAAGATCAAGGCCATTGGTCTCGGCAACTGGCTCGTGCCCGAAGGCTACATGTTCCATCTCGACAAAGGGCCGAGCTCACCGCGCCACATCGAACAGCTGATCGCGTCGCTCGTCGGGCCCGACGAGGCGCGCCGGTTCTGGAAATCGTGGCGCGACACGTACGTCACGCGCGCCGACCTCGAGTTGCTCAAGCGAGCGGGCTTCAATAACATCCGTGTTCCCTTCAGCTACCGGTTGTTCTTCCCCGATGAGGCGCCCGACGTATTCGACGCCGATGGCTTTGCACCGCTGGATCGCATGGTGCGCTGGTCGAGTGAGCTCGGCCTGTTCGTCGTGCTCGATATGCACGGCGCTCCCGGCGGGCAGACCGGCACCAATATCGACGACAGCACGGGCACGCCGTGGCTCTTCGAGAGTGCCGATAGTCAAGCCAGGATGACGCAGATCTGGCAGCGGATTGCCGACCGATACAAATCCGAGCCAGCCGTGCTCGCGTACGAGCTGCTCAACGAGCCCATCGCGCCGGAGCTGGATTGGAAGAAATACAACGAGCGTCTCGAGCCGCTGTACAAGAAGGTGACCGAGGCCATCCGCGCGATCGATCCGTCGCACATCATCGTGCTGGGCGGTGCGCAGTGGAATACGGAGTTCTCGATCTTTGGTCCGCCGTTCGCCCGGAATCTGGGCTACGCGTTTCACCAATACTGGAGTGAGACGACCGACGAGTCGATCAAATCGTACCTGGCGTTCAGAGAGCGGTACAACGTGCCGATCTGGTTGGGCGAGACAGGCGAGAACAACGATGAGTGGATCGCGGCCGCGGTCAAGCTCTCGGACGCTCATGACATAGGCTGGGCCTTCTGGCCCTACAAAAAGATGGACGCGACGAGCAGTGTCGTCTCGTTCAACCGTCCCGACGGTTGGGACAAGGTCGTGGCCTTCGCGCAGGTCAATCCGTTCGACTATGAGGCCGGCCGCAAGCTGCGGCCGTCGCCAGACCAGGCACGGCAGATCCTGCAGCAGCTCCTCGCAAACGTCGCGCTCGATCGGTGTCGCGTCAACGCGTCCTACGTCAAAGCACTGGGGTTGCATCCATGAAACTGATGGTCCTCGCTCTCCTCGTGTCTGCCGCCTTGCCCGCGACCGGGGATGATCTCGGGAGGCTGACAACGGCACTGCGCGATTCGTACGCGCTCGAAAAGGATCTCGCGTATCTGAACGACGCGATCGGCGGCCGTCCGACGGGTTCGGCGGCAAACCAGCGCGCGGTCGCCTGGGCCGAGTCTCGGCTGCGCGAGATCGGTGTGGCCGTGCACCGCGAGCCGTTCACGATGCCTGCGCGGTGGCTGGAGCGATCGGCGAGAGCAACCATCCAGGGAAACGACGTGAGCTTTGACGCGCGCGCGGCCGCCATGCCGTTCTCGACGGGTACGGGCCCGGAAGGCGTGACCGCGGCGCTGCTCGATGCCGGCCGCGGAACGCCTGACGATTTCGCGCGCCTCGGGGGTCGGGCGTCTGGGGCGTTCCTGCTGATCGAACAGAATCTACTCGCCGATATCGACGGGCTGTTTCAGGAGTACATCGACACGGCGGCCATCGAGGAGCGCGCCTTCGGAGCCAACGCGGCCGGCGTGGTGTACATGGCATCGCGCGCCAGCGGCATCCTCTATCGGCACAACGTCGCGATTCAGGAAGCGAACACGCGTCCCATGGTGATTCTGGAACGCGAGGCCGCGATGCGCGCCAAGCGCGTCCTGGAGTCGGGCGTTCCTCTCACGTTCACCGCCATTCTCGACATCGATCGCGGCGGTTCGTACACGGCCGAGAACGTCGTTGCCGACATCCCGGGCCGATCGGGCAACACCGATGTCGTGCTCATGGGAGCCCACCTCGATTCGTGGGATCTCGGAGGCGGTACCCTGGACAACGGCGCCAACGTGGCGCTGATCATCGACCTCGCGCGCGCGATCCACGCGCTGAAACTCACGCCAGAGCGGACGATTCGGCTGGTGCTCTGGAACGGGGAAGAGCAGGGCATGATCGGATCGCGCGAGTACGTCCGTGCCCACCGCGCCGATCTCGACCATATCGTCCTGGCTGGAACCATCGACACGGGGTGCGGGCAGGTCACTGGCTGGGTCACTGGAGCCCGTCCCGACGTCACTGGCCTCGTCGATCGGCTGATCGCGCCAGCCGCCAATCTCGGGCCGTTCACACAAGTGACGGACGCGATGTCGGGCACCGATCATTTCGACTTCATGCTCGAAGGCATTCCAAACGTGGTGGCGAATCAGGCCCCCGCGACGTATGGCCCGAACTATCACGCCGCCTCTGACCAGTTGGAGCAGTGCGATCTGCGCGAACAGCGGCTCAACGGCGCTCGCGTGGCAGCGCTCGTCTGGCAGGCGGCCAACGACGCCGCCAGGTTGCCGCGGCAGTCACGGGCCGAGATTCAGGGGATCATCGACCACACCGGTCTCGGTGCGCAGATGAAGGCTTTCGGTGAATATGAAGAATGGGCGCGCGGCTCGCGGGGGCGTGCTCCGAGCAAGTGAGCAGCGCCTAAGCCCCTACAAACGGCAACGGCCGGGACAGGTGCCGTCCCGGCCGTGCGTCGATCGGTAGCGTGGGCGGTGCTAGGTCTTTTCGATCTTGCTAGCCTCGATCCACTTCTTGCCGTCCTTCTCGCTGACGACACCGGTGACGGTCGCCTTCGCTTCCGACTTGCACTGGTGGCCAGCCTTTTCGGCGGCATCGTTCTTGGCGATGTAGTACTCCGTCGTCGCACCCGCGGTATCTTTCACCACGAGCACATCCTGGCACTTGCTCGCGTCGGCTTTCTTCAGCGAGCACTTGGCGCACATGAGGGTCCCGCTGAGCGTGGTCTCGTCAGCCGCGCGGGTGACCTGCACCAATCCCACCAGCAGGAAAGCGGCGAGCGCGATCGTTCCGATGCTTTTCATCACTCCAGCCTCCATGAACTCTGCCCGGCGGCGGGCTATGACTCCGCCAACGCGCAAGTCTATCCGCAGTGGCCCCGCCTTGCCAACGACGTTCAATGCGACTCCGGAAGCGGAATGTCCGCACGCGGAATTCGGCAGGCCGGATTGGCCGCACATCGGGCTTCAGAAACACGGTCCGGACCCCCGAGCAAAAGCGCTGCTGAGGTCGAGCCCCGTGTAGTAGGATGCCGGCTTCCATCGAGACCGGAGGACACCGTATGCGCTCCCCATTCGCGATGACGGCCGTGTGTCTGGCCGCCGCGCTGAGCCTCAACGCCCAGCAGACCGATTTCTCGAAGGTCGACGTGAAGGCCGAAAAGGTCGGCGGATCGGTCTACATGCTGACGGGGGAAGGCGGCAACATTGGCCTCTCAGTCGGCGACGACGGCGTACTCATCGTTGACGACCAGTTCGCCCCTCTGGCACCCAAAATCAAGGCCGCCATCGCGGGTATCACGAGCAAGCCGATACGGTTCGTCCTGAACACCCACTGGCACGGGGATCACACGGGCGGCAACGCCGCTTTCTCGGGTGACGCACCCGTCATCGCCCAGGACAACGTCCGGAAGCGCCTCGCGGCGGGCTCCGCGCCGACCTCGCCATTCAAGGCGGAGCCGGCTCCCAAGGAAGCGCTGCCAGTCATCACCTTCGACAACAGCCTGACGGTGCACATCAACGGCGAAGACATCCGCGCGCTGCACTTTGCGAACGGACACACCGACGGCGACAGCATCATCTTCTTCCCGTCGTCAAACGTCGTTCACATGGGCGACGATTTCGTGACGTACGGTCTGCCCTTTGTGGATGTCAGCAGCGGCGGATCGGTCCGCGGCATGATCGCCAACGACGAGAAGGCCATGGCCGCGGTGCCGGACGACGTGAAGATCATCCCGGGGCATGGTCCGGTCTCGACGAAGGCCGATGTCGCGAAGTTCATCGCGATGCTCCAGGGGTGTGTGTCCGCCGTCGACGCGGGGATCAAACAGGGCAAGTCCCTCGAGGCGCTCCAGAAAGAGCAGGTCCTGAAGCAGTTCGACGCGCTCGGTCAGGGGTTCGTCAAGACCGCCGATTTCACCGCCACCATCTACAACGAGCTGACGGCGACGCCGGGGGCCAAGAGCCAGGGGAGCGGAACGCACCACTAAGGGATTGCGGAATTCGGATTGCGGAATGCGGAATTCGGCACTCGCACGGCGGAATGCGGAATTCGGCACTCGCATGGCGAAATGCGGAATTCGCACTCGGAATGCTGAATGCGGACCGTCTCACCGCGGCGGCGGCTCGATTGACCGAAATCAGCGGCGGGAGAGGCCCTGCGGCGGCATACTTCCCGTATGCCGAGCGAGGCGTCTGCCGTCACGTTGCCCGGGCGGTCCGCCGCGCTGCCGGCGGCGGCCGGCTCGCCCTGGATTGGCGCCACCGTCCGCACCGCGGTCACGGCCTGGTCTGTCTATAGCCTGCTGTTCGCCGCGGCCGTCTACTGGGAAGTTCGGAGCCACGGCCACTCCCCGGCGCGCATCTTCCTCTTCGTCTTTCTCGTCTGGTACGCCTGGGCTGCGTTCACGCCGTTCGTTGCATGGCTCGGCAACCGCTTCCCGCCGGTGCCCCTGTCGTGGACGGCAGCCGCCATTCACGGTGGCACGGCGCTGACCCTGGGCGTCGTCCACAGCGCCTGGTGGACGGCATTGGATGTGTG
>JBKPMA010000687.1:0-7944 GCA_046731935.1 Acidobacteriota bacterium | reverse complement strand
ACTCCGGACCGAGACCGCCGACCAGGCCAGCCGTCACCATCGCATCACGCTCTCACCGGCGGCGCGCCATCATGATCACAAACGTCCCGTGATCCTTCTTGTGGTAGTAGATGGCGCGCCCGTCGGGCGTGAACGTCGCCGCTTCGACGTACCCGTCGAGGTCGACGAGCGCCGCAGGTGGATCGAACGCCGCCGCGGCCGTGGCACGCGTGGCGATGTAGAGCGATACACGGCCTTTCAAGCCGAGCTCCGTGCGCGTGAAAATCAGCGTGAGGTCGTCCGCGGATATCGCCGGAGCGTACTCCAGCGCCTCCGTATTGACGTTCCGAAAGATGTCCTCGCCTGGCGACAAGCGTTCGAAGCGATCGCCCTTGTTCCTGGCGACCACCAGATCGGCCGTCTCGGGTATGCCCGCAGCGCCAAAACGCCCATCGACGAAGTAGAGGACGTTGCCGTCCGCGCTGATCTCCGCGTCGAAATTGACCCACGGCGGCACCTCGCGGGAGACGCCCTTGACGACCTCGACGTCCGACACCGTCTCACCATCGATGTGGCCTCGATAGATCGTCGATCGCGTCGTATCGTAGCTCCGCGTCGTGATGAAGTAGAGCATGCCATCACGATCGACGCTGGGAACGCCTTCGAGGGCTGACGTATTGACGCCCTTCAACTCTCCGCGGTAGCGAAATGTCGTATCGTCCACGCGGTCGGCCGCACGGAGGTTGGTATTGACGGTTGGACTGTTCCAGTTGTTGAAGAAGAGCCGCGAGCCGTCTCGCGAGATGAACGCCTCCATCGCCTTGTCGTCATACCCGATGATGGTCACCGGCACAGGGTGCGAGTAGAGATGGGACACGCGCTCGTCGGTCGCAGCGGCGAGGAACGGCGCGACGCCCGCCACGACGCTGACAATCAACGCGCCGCCGACGGCCGCCACTGCACCGACAAGACGCGGACGGATGGACATGGCGGGCTGCAGTCTACGGTCTGCCGTCTACAGGCTACGGTCTGTGTACTTCCGTGAACTTGATCATGTTGCCGGCGGGATCGACCACGCGGAAATCGCGATTGCCCCACGGCTGCTGGACGATGCCTTGCGTGACACGGGCGCCACGACCTGCGAGCTCAACGTGCAGTTCGTCGAGTCCCCACACAAACGCATGAATAGCAACCGGCCCGTGCGTCCCAGCCGGCGCCTCGAAGAGGTGGAGCGCCACATCGTCGCGCTCGACGATCGCGTAGTCGCGATCGGGCAGTACTGCAGCGACCTCGAATCCCAGTTGGTCCGTGTAGTACTGGAGCGCATCCTCCATGCTCGCGACCGGAAGCTCGGGTGCAACTCTCGTTAGACGTCCCATCGTGTCTCTCTGTGCGGTGCTGTCTTGTCAGTCCGCAGCCGATTGCAACGCCGTTTGGAAGTAGTCGTCGACCGATGTCAATTTCTGGACAGAAAGCATTTTACGGACGTCGGTCATGTCAATGACATCCCCGGACGCGTAGTACAGCATCAGCCCTGCAAAAGATTGTTGTAACGCGTCGGCGGCCGCTGCGTGTTGAGCACGGAGCGCGTCTTCGGGCACGTGTTGCACGTCGAATCGTTTACCAAGTATCCGACTCGCACGGGCAACGACCTCCAGCGGACTCAACGCGTCAGGTCCGCCAATCTTGATCGTCTGGTTGATCGTGCGCGGGTTGTCTAACGCGGCCACCGCCAACGCCGCGACGTCCCGAAACGAAATCCAGCTGATTTTGCTGTGACCGGACCCGTAGATCTGCGCCCGTCCGTTGGCGGCGTCGAACCCGAGCGCGGGACTGAGCCACACCTCCATGAAGAACGTGGGCTGCAGGATCGTGTATGTCATGCGGCTCTGGCGGAGCCGGTACTCGACGGCGCGCTTTGCAGTCTGCAGGGGGAACTCGACATCGACGGGTGGAAACGAGATCAGGACGAAGTGCTTCACGCCGGCCGCTTCGGCCGCTTCGATGAGACTCAGTTGTCCCCGGTGATCAACGGTCTCGATGGAGTCGCCTGGTTGTCGCGAGATCGTCGATGAGGCGGTCGAGACGATCGCGGTGACATCCTGGCAGGCCGCACGCAATGACGACGGGTCGGTCAGGTCTCCTGTGGCGAGTTCAGCACCGATGCTCGTCAGGTGCGCGATCCGCTCGGGATTGGATGCGCGCCGCACCAATGCTCGGATGGTGCCTCGTCCTGCGAGCTGCTGGCAGATCTCTCCTCCCACCAATCCGGTCGCGCCGACGATAAGATTCATGACGGCCACCTCGAGAATCAGGGGTCCACAGGTCACCGGCAGATGGACGTTCTATATCCATCGCCGCACTCTCGCGCAATAGTCTATGTAGGCTGATCCGAACGTTTCGCGCAGCCGCGTCTCCTCCAACGGAATGACGACGCGTTGCAGATAGACCAGTGTCAGCGGAAGCAGCAGTGCAGGCCACACCTGCCGAAGCAGGAACGCCTCTCCCAGGTAGCCGAGCGAGAGGCCCACATACATCGGATTTCTCGTGTATTGGTACGGCCCCCACGACACAAACGTCGACGACACCTGACCCGGCACGCGCGTAGTACCCGCCTTGTGGAAGGTCCACCACCCGGAACCAGCCACGATGACGCCAAGAACGAACAGCACGCCACCGACGACGTCCGGGCGAACCGGGATCGTCCACGTGAACGGCAGCGGCACGAGACGGTGCAGCGCCACACCCACCAGATAGTTCAGGACGAACACCCACGGCACGGGCACGCGAAGCAGCGGGTGCGAGGGTGGAGGCATGGTCGTCGTCAGACGCACATCGAGGACTGACTATGCACCGCTGAAGGACACCGTGAGACCGGCGAGGGCGATCCCCGCATACGTCGATCGCCACATTTCGCCAGCTTGAATCGGCATCGCCGGCGTCAGCGTGCCGGTCGTGATTATCTCACCCGGTTCGAGCGGATTGGCTTCCGGTTGGCGCGCGAGGACGTCTGCCAGGTGGGCCAGTGCCATCGCGGGGTGGCCGAGCGCATTGGCGCCAGTACCGCTCGCGACGACGGATTCGTTCTGTCTCAGTGACAGATCGCAGTCGTGCAACTGGACGGCGAGCGCGGAGAGCTCAGTGGCTGAGACAACAAGCGGTGTTCCCAGCACGAGGCGCCAGTGCAGACTGAAATCAGCGACAGCATCGGCGGCCTGGAATTTCCAGTCCGCAAAGTGGCAGTCCACAATTTCAAAGCTCGCGGCCACCCACTCGACGTGCTCGAGGATCTCGATCGGGTCCGATAACCCCGCCGGGACCGCCCGTGCGAGCTTGAACGCGATCTCCGGCTCCAGTCTCGGCCGGACGGCGCCCCGAAGCGACACGTCAGCCCGGCTGTCCTCCGCGTGGATGACTGTGCGGTCGTACACCGCTCCCCAGATAGGCGCCGTCGCGCCGTACTGCGCCCAGATGTTTCTGTTCGTGAATCCGATCTTGCGGCCGATCGGCCGTTCGCCGCGTGCGCGACGGAGCGCGCAGAGTGCGGCCCCGACTCGATAGGCGTCCTCCCAGTCGAAACCAGGATGTCGTGCAGCGATGGATTGAACCGTCCCTTTGCCATCGAACGCGGCCAGCAGCTCGCGTGCGATGCCATCGAGCTCCGTTGTTCCCATTCGAGGCCGGATCATGTCTGAGCCATCCGCCGAGCGTCTCAAGCGCTCGCTGGCGCCGGGATGCGGAATGGAGGGGGCTGCGAGCCATCCACATCCGTAAAGTGATACTCGCGAGCAAGCGTGCCGACTTCCAACACCTGGCCTGACTTCTCGAGGATCAAGGGATCCGACGCGAGTGCCACGATCGCGCGTCCAAGGTAAGCCGTGGTCTCCTTCGGACCGCCGGGCCCGTTGAGCGCCTCGATGGCGCCCGCACGCCGGAACGCTTCCTCGACGCGCTCTGTTCGCATGAACCCGGGCGCGACGGCAACAGCCGCGATCCCGTGTTCGCGCAGCTCACGCGACATGGCCCACGTCATCCTCGCCACTGAATACTTCGACATGTCATAGAAGATGTTTTTCAGATACGGGAGGGGCTCGAGGTGCGCAGTGGTCGTCGCAATCAGACCGCGGCGCTGCGGCAGCATCAGCGGCACGGCCAGACGGCTCGCGACCAGATGGGCGCGCACGCCCGCTGTGAACATGCGGTCCCAATGATCGAAGGACTGCTCCCAGAACGGCACGCGTGGCAGCGGACGGCACTGAGTGTCCTCATAGCCGCCCCACACGTTGTTGACCAGCACGTCGAGCCGTCCCTGCTCCGCGCGAACCTGCTCGAACAAGGCCTCAACGTCGCTATCGATGGTGTGATCGCACCGCACCGCGATTCCGCGGCCACCTCGTGCCGTGACCTCCCGCGCACAATCGTCCACGGTGCCAGGCACGTCGTCCGTCGTGAAGCCGCCGCTGACGCTACGACCGGTGACGTAGACCGTGGCTCCCGTCTCGCCGAATTGGAGGGCAATGCCTCGTCCCGCGCCGCGGCTGGCTCCGGTGACGAGGGCGATTCTGTTCTGGAGTGACGACATGGCGGTCGATCTTACCTGCGACAGAACCCTTTGAACCTGTGAACCCTTTGAAGCCGTGATTTTGTTACACTCCCCCACCCCATGAACACGCGCAGGAAATTCCTGATCACGGCTCCGCTCGGTCTCGCTGGCCTGGCCGCGTCGCGCGCGCTTGTGGCGCAGACGCCTCCGGCGCAGCCGCCTGGAGCGCCCCCGACGTTCGGCACGGCTCCTGCCGCCGGACCGCCCGTTTCGGCCTCCACGTTTGCCGAAGCGGAGAAGCTCACACAGGTTGCCATGACCGCAGCCGAGCGTGACATGGCGGTCGGCGCGTGGCGAGTGTCGATGGCGCCGCTCCTCGAACGGCGCGTCGGTCCGCGAAAAGTCGAGCTCGAAGCCTCGCTTGCACCCGCCACACACTGGGATCCCGCTCGGGCCGCAGGAGCGACTGCGGCTTCGCGGGACGTCTTCGTTCGCAGCGACACCGATCCTGGCCCCCTGCCCGCGTCGGACGATGCGATTGCCTATGCGGCGGTGACGCAGCTCTCACGCTGGGTCGAACGGAAGATGCTCACGTCGGAGCGTCTGACGACGATCTATCTCGAACGCATCCGGCGATTCGATCCGAAACTGCGATCGATCATTACGCTCGTCAGCGACGCGGCGATCGCGCGAGCGAAACAGGCCGACGCGGACATTGCTGCCGGCACGTACCGCGGTCCGCTCCATGGGATCCCGTACGGCGTCAAGGATCTGCTCGATACCGCCAACATCCCCACGACGTACGGCGCGGAGCCGTTCCGTAACCGCATCCCGGCGGCAGACTCCACCGTTGTTCGGCGGCTCAACGACGCGGGCGCCGTGTTGATCGCGAAGCTCAGTCTTGGGGCGCTCGCGCTCAACGACATCTGGTTCGGCGGGCAGACGATGAATCCGTGGCTGCTCAAGGAGGGAGCGTCGGGCTCGAGTGCCGGACCTGGCGCGGCGACGGCAGCCGGCCTCGTCGGCTTCTCGATTGGCAGCGAGACGGGCGGCAGCATCGTCAGTCCCGCCATGCGGTGCGGAATCACGGGGCTGCGGCCCACGTTCGGCCGCGTCGCCCGCACCGGAGCGATGACGCTCTGCTGGTCGCTCGACAAGCTCGGACCGATGACCCGCACCATTGAAGACGCGATGCTGGTGCTGCAGGCGATCTCGGGTCCGGATGCGGGCGACGTGTCGAGCGTGCCGAGTCACCTGGAGTTCGACGCGAAGGCTGGCGTCCAGGGATTGCGTGTCGGGTACATCGAGAAGTGGATGCAGGAGCCGCCCGCGACGGATGTCGATCGCGCCGCGCTCGACGCCGCCCGGAAGCTCGGCATGTCGCCCGTCGCAGTGACCCTCCCGGACTGGCCCCACAGCTCGCTGATGTTGATTCTGTTCGCCGAAGCCGCTGCTGCGTTCGAGGAGCTGACGCTCAGCGGCCAGGACGATCAGCTGAAGGCACAGGTCCCGGATGCGTGGCCGAATCTGTTCCGTGAAGCGCGCTTCCTGTCCGCCGTGGACTTCGTACAAGCGGATCGGCTGCGCAGGAAGGTCGCGCGGGAGATGGCGCGCATCTTCTCGCAGATTGACGTGCTGCTCGTGCCGTCGCTTCGCGACGAGATGCTGACCATTTCGAACTTCACCGGGCATCCGTCGCTCACGTTCCGCGCCGGCTTTGTCGAAGTCGGCGAGGCGCGAAGCGATTGGGCGCCAGATCCCGCGCACCCGTTGCCGAAGTTCTCACCGCCACGGCGCGTGCCGCACGGCATCACGCTGCTCGGGCGGCTGTTCGATGAAGGGACCGCCGCGCGCGCGGGGCTCGCGCTCGAGCGCGCATTCGGCGTCGCGGGCGAGCGGCCGCCAGGGTTTTGAAAGAGGCATTAGAGCCATCCGACCACAACAGCATGTAGCGCTGTGCCTCTGAGAGCGGGCTCCTCGGCTCAATGACTCTCCGGATCGACCGTCTTACAGAGCTCGAGATAGTCGCTCAGCGGGACAAGTTCTCTTCCGGTCCCCAGCAGAGCCCATCGGATCTGCTGCACGCGCTCGCGCATCCACCCGAACTCCTTCAGTAGTTCACTGGTCGGCCGGTTGTCGAACGACGGATCGCGAACCTTGTACTCGCCATTGGCGAAGGACGCCGGTCGCGTAAACGGATCGGCGAACAGGTACGCCTTGCCCGCAAGGTCTTCGCCGTGCTCCGATACGAGCCGGTGCAAGTACGACGGCCCCATCACGAATATCGCGCTGGCCTCCATGCATAGGTCGCGAGACAGTTTCGACGGGACGTGTGCGCTCGCGTCGATGCCCCAGCCTCCGAGCATCCGTTCCGCTCGATCGTTGATTCGCTCGCCCGCGTCCAGTCCAGCTGAGAGGGCCGGAGCGTTGTCACACAGCTGTCCGTACAGGTAGCGGGCTAGAACAGACCGGCAGCAGTTCGCGTGACACACGAACAGAGGACAGCAGGAACTCACTGACGGGAACCCTACAGCGACAGGAGCGGGAAGTCGAGGCCGGGAAGCAGCCAGCTCAGAAAGGCGATGACGGGGCGAGCGCGAGCCAATCACGCCGTGACCTCGGCGGCACACTGAACGCGTAGGGTGCGACGACGCAGTAAGGTTCGGACGATCTCAGGATCTGCCAGCCAGTCTGAAACGCCGCCTGGCACTTGCTGAATCTATCCTGACCCAACCTGGGTCACTGCGTGTCAGGAGGTGCGTCTCTTCACATCGGTACCCCGGCCGGATCCGGACGCCGTTCGAACCATCGGCGGGAACGGAGAAGGAACCATCCCCATCCCCACATCCAGCACACTGCAGCAAATGCCACGATCAGCGCAAACGCAGCGCCTAGCGAGCGGAGCGCGCCAATCAGAGCCAGTGTGCCGGCAATGATGAAGAGCGCCGCCATAACACGAAGGCTCGTCTGGAACACGACGTGCATCCGCCCTGTCGAGCGAACACCAACCGCCCCTATCCAGTACATCGCCTTTCCGACGGCAAAAGTGCCGAGAGCAGCGGTAAACCATTCCTGATCGGAAAGAGACCTTGTGAGGACGACGATGCCGCCGCTGAAGAACATCGCGGCGAAGAACAGGCGCACACCGGCACGCAGCATCGCGGTCGCTCCTGTCGTTCAGTGAAGCAGCGACACCACTCTCGGGCCGAGCACGAGCGCGCCAATGATGACCGCTCCGACGGCCGTGATCAGTACTGCGCCCGCCGCCACATCCTTGGCCTTACCGGCCACTGGATGGAAGTTCGGCGAGGCCACGTCAGTCAAGAACTCGAATGCGGTGTTCAGTGCCTCCGCCGTCCAGACCGAGACGATGACCAAAATGATCCAGCACCATTCGGCGACGGTCAGTTTACAGATTACGC
>JBKPMA010000686.1:0-8095 GCA_046731935.1 Acidobacteriota bacterium | reverse complement strand
GGCCCGGGCCGCGCGAACCGCGGCGGCACGGGTGGGCGCCGGCAGACGGAAGCGGGCTAGTTCAGCAGAATGCGCGATCCCTTGATCTTCTGCGTGCTCAAGGTGCTCAGGAAGCTCGGAATCAGACGGTCCATCAGCTCGAAGTAGGACGAGAGCGCTGGTGTGCTCTGCTGCGGACTGTAGAGCACTTCCTCGCGGAACGCCTCGGAGTACAGCGTCGTCCCGGTGCGTCCGTCGATGAAGATGAACTTCGGTCGCAGGATGAAGCCCTTCCGCTCCATGTAGGTGCGGACCGGCACGACCCGCCGCCGTCCGAACGAGTCGTAATACTCCTGCTCGCGCTGCACGAACCCGGACCGCGCATGCGGCGTGAACAGGACCGTGCCCGTGACGATCAACGGGTTCTGGAATTCCTCGCCGATCTTCTTCCAGTAGTCCACGTTCGCGAAGATCCCTTCGAGGGGCTCGAGATCCTTCTCATCGCGGATCCGCTGTGCCTGAGGATCCGAGGGTGCTTTCCCGAGGACCGGGCGCGCCGCGGCGCCCGTTGGCTTTCCGCCAGCAGCCGTACCTTGTCCGGATGAAGACGGCGCACCCTGAGCGGGCGGCGCGGGATGATCGCCGCCAGCGTCTCCGGGTGTTGTGGACGGTGGCGGCGTTGCCGGCGCTGGCGCGGGCGGAGGCGCTGTGCCGTTGGTCGCCGGTGCCGCGCCATTGGTTGCAGGGGCCGATGCCCCACTATCGGACGATGTCGTGGGAGGCGTGCCTGGCGCCCCAGGCGCGTCGGCGGGTTTCGCGGGAGCAGCGTGATCCCCCGCGGGAGCAGGCTGTTCCTGCTCGCGCGCGAGATCGACCAGCGGCAGGACGTCGGCCTCGATGACGCGCAGCGAGGATTTCGTGCGCAGCTGACTCCGCAGCAAGCGGACCGTCTCCAGATTCGCGTCTACGTCCTCGGATCCCCCGGCGATGAAGCCCGCGATCAGCACGCGCTGAAACGGCGTGACGTCCATCTTCGGCTGGATCGGCGTCTCGATGGGGATTTCGACGATGCCCGAGCAGGCCGAGATGGCCAGCGACAGCGCGAGGCTACTTAGTGCTGCTGCGACGATTCGTCCGGTCATTGATTTCCTTGAACAGCTCATAGTTCTGCCGAATCGACGCGTTATTGGGCTCGAGCTCAATCGCTTTCTCGTACGCCTGGCGGGCCTTCTCGAACTTGCCCTCGTGCTCGTAGGCGACGGCGAGATTGTTGAACGCGGCCGAGTAGGTGGGATCGATGGCGACGGCGCGCTCCCACCGGAAGATGGCTTCCCGCCAGAGGCCGCGCTGCGCGACATCGATGCCGAATTCGACTTGCTTGCGCGCGTCACCGCGCGTGTCGGCGAAGGACGGAGCCGCGAAAAGCGAAACCAAGGCCGCTGCCAACAACAGTCGCGCACGCATAAGGGGATTCTCTCGGCTCCATAGTAGCGACTCGGGATCGCGACACGCAAGCACGTTACACGGCGAATGATGACACGCAGCAACGCGTGTACCACGGCTGAGTCCTTCAGAATGGCCCGAAATCACGCCGCGCGAACGTCAGCCTCGCCCGCGCTGTCCTCACCCGATTGCGGCCGGCGTAAGCGCCGCCTATAATCGAAAATACGAGGTCGGGCTCCGCGCCTTCCCGGAGGCGGTGCACCGGCCTCGTGCGCTGTACGGGCCTGGCGCCGCAGTGAGTCGTCATGACCCTGCGCGATCTCGTCGCGTTCTCGCTCTCCTGTTCCTCTCCAGTCAAAAAGGCGTGCGCGCTGTCGGCGCTGACCGAAGGTGTGGCCGAGGCGCCCCCAGACGTGCTCGATTGCCTGCTCGACCTCGTCGATGCCCGTGAATCAGCAGGCGCCTTGCGGGCGCGGAGCGATGAGCTGTTGGCGAGAGGCGCTGCCTCCGGAATGACCGCGATCGGGTTCGATGATCCTCGTTTTCCACCACGGCTCAGGACGCTCGTCGACGCGCCGCTGGTTCTGTGGGTCGCGGGCTCTCCAGCGCTGCTGCCGTCCCGCGCCGTGGCGATTGTTGGATCCCGGGCGGCGTCGCCCTACGGCCTGGAGGTCGCGGAACGGCTCGGATACGATCTGGCGGCCGCAGGTGTCACGGTCGTCAGTGGCCTTGCCCGGGGGTGCGACGGTGCGGCACACCGAGGCGCGCTCGACGCCCGTGGACCGACGGTCGCGGTCGTCGGCTGCGGTGCTGACATCTGTTACCCGGCCGAGCACGCACCCTTGAGGCACGAAATCGCCAGTACAGGCGCCGTACTGAGCGAGCTCCCGCCGGGAACGCCGCCACTGCCGCATCACTTTCCCCTCCGGAATCGCCTGATCAGCGGGCTGTCGCATGCCGTCATCGTGGTCGAGGCGTCCGACAAGAGCGGATCGCTCATTACGGCCAACTACGCCCTCCACCAGGGGCGCGAGGTCATGGCGGTGCCGGGAACGGTTCTGGGAGCGCGCCATCGCGGCTCTCACGCGTTGTTGCGAGACGGTGCGCAGCTGGTCGAATCCGCCGCCGACGTCCTCACCGCGCTCGGCTGGTCGCCGAGGGGTTCCGCTGTCGCGGCCGATACATCGGCACACGGCGCCGAGACGCTGCTTGATTGGCTGACGCACGGCGAGGCGGTTGACCTCGACTGGCTCGTCCTTCGTACCGGTCGCTCCGCGGCAGACGTCCTCAGCTCATTGATGCGCTTGGAGTTAAACGGAGTCGTGTGCCGCGCGCCGGGCGGGGGCTTCTTAAGGACGAGTCGGCAAGTAGTGTAAGGTTAGGGTTTGGCTCGTTATGGCAAAACCGCTCGTCATCGTTGAATCGCCCGCGAAGGCCAAGACGCTCGCCCGTTTCCTCGGGGACCGGTATCGCGTCGAAGCCAGCGTGGGCCACATCCGCGATCTACCTGGATCCGCCCGCGAGATTCCGGCAGAAATCAAGGGCAAGCCCTGGGGCCGGATGGCCGTGGACGTGGACGGTGACTTCCGCCCGTACTACATCGTGCCTCTGGAAAAGAAAAAGAACGTCGCCGCATTGAAGGCGGCGTTGAAAGACGCCTCCGAAGTCCTGCTGGCGACCGACCCTGACCGTGAAGGGGAGTCCATCAGCTGGCACCTGCTCGAAGTGCTCAAGCCGAAGGTCCCGGTTCGCCGGATCGAGTTCCACGAGGTGACCGAAGAGGCGGTGAACGAGGCGATCGAACACGCGCGCTCGGTCAACGACAGTCTCGTCCGGGCACAGGAGAGCCGCCGGATTCTCGATCGCCTCTACGGCTACACCCTGTCGCCCGTGCTCTGGAAGAAGGTGCAGACCGGACTCAGTGCGGGACGCGTCCAGAGCGTCGCCGTCCGGCTCATCGTCGAGCGCGAGGAGGCCCGGCGGGCATTCCGCTCCGCGACGTACTGGGACCTCGAAGCGCGCGTACGCGGTGAGGGGCGCGAGTTCGTCGCCACACTCGTGCGTCTCGGCGACCAGCGCGTGGCAACTGGAAAAGACTTCGACGCCGCGACCGGGGGATTGAAAGGACGCGGCGTCAGACATCTCGACGAAGCCGCGGCCGCCAATCTCACGACGGCAGTCGTGGGCCATCTTCCGTGGCGCGTCAGCGCAGTGGATGAGCGGCCCGGTACCGAACGCCCCGCGCCGCCCTTCACGACGTCGACTCTCACGCAGGAGGCCAGCCGGAAGCTCGGATTCTCCACTGAACGCACGATGCAGATCGCGCAACGCCTCTTCCAGGGCGTGGAGCTGGGCAACGGCGACATCGAAGGACTCATCACCTACCACCGCACCGACTCGACGACGCTGAGCGACAAGGCGCTCAATGAATCCGCGCGCGTCATAGGCGACATGTTCGGCGCCGAGTACTACACGGGTCCTCGCCGGTACCAGACCAAGGTGAAGAACGCGCAGGAGGCGCACGAAGCCATCCGTCCGACCGACTTCCGGCTCGCTCCACAACAGCTGGCGGGTGTTCTCGACTCGGATGAACTGCGGCTCTACGAGCTGGTGTGGAAGCGCACGATGGCGTCGCAGATGCCGGATGCGCGCGTCCTGAAGACGACAGTCGAGTTTTCCGCCGAGACCGGAAGCGGTGACGTCGCCGCGTTCACCGCGAGCGGCAAGACGATTCAGTTCGCCGGGTTCCGGCGCGCCTACGTCGAAGGCAGCGACGATCCGCAGGCCGAGCTCGAAGATCAGGAAACGGTCCTGCCGGCGTGCGTCGTCGGAGATCTGGTCTATCCCGCCGATCGCGCTGATGCCAAGCTGCAATGCCTCGGCGTCGATTCCAAGCGGCACGAGACGCTGCCGCCCGCCCGCTTCACGGAAGCCGCGTTGATCAAGGAGCTGGAACAGGCGGGGATCGGACGTCCGTCCACGTACGCCTCCATCATCGCGACGATTCAGCGTCGCGGTTACGTGTTCCGGCAGGGAAAGGCGCTCGTTCCCAGCTTCACCGCATTCGCGGTGACGCAGCTGCTCCGTCAGCATTTCGCCGACTACGTCGATCTCGGCTTCACCGCCGAAATGGAACAAGCGCTCGACGCCATTTCGAACGGCGAACAGGATTGGCTCGAGTTCCTCGAGCACTTCTACCGCGGCGACGGCAAGCACGCAGGTCTCAAGAAGAACAGCGATCGCGTCAACGAGGTGGATTATCCCGTCGTCGAGCTCGGTACTGACCCCACGACAGGGCAGTCGATCCGCGTGCGGATCGGACAGTACGGGCCCTTCGTGCAGCGCGGAGAAGGTGGTCAGGGCAACACGGCGTCTCTGCCCGACGAAGTGGCCCCCGCGGATCTCTCAGTCGATCGCGCGCTCGACATGTTGCGGGCGAAGGCGGAAGGACCGCGGCGCCTCGGCGAAAAGGATGGGCAGCCGGTCTATCTCCTGAACGGCCGCTTCGGCGCGTACGTGCAGCTTGGCGAGACGCCGGACAAAGCCGACAAAAAAGCCTCCAAGCCGCCGCGGGCCTCGCTTCCAGCCGGGATCACGGAGAGCACGATCACGCTGGCGGACGCGCTCATGCTTCTCTCGCTGCCGCGCCACATCGGCGATCACCCTGACGACGGGAAGCCGATCGTGTCGAACTTCGGACGATTTGGTCCGTACGTGAAGCACGGCGATGAATTCCGCTCGCTCGAATCGGACGACCAGGTGTTCGGCATCGGCCTCGATGCGGCCGTCGCGCTGCTTCGCGAGCCCAAGCGGTCGCGCCGCCGGCAGGCTGCTCCGCGCCGCGTGCTGCGGGAGCTGAAACACCCGAAGTCCGACATCATGATCAAGCTGCTCGAAGGGCGATACGGTCCGTACGTGACGGACGGATCCACCAACGCTTCGCTGCCGAAAGGCACGAGCCCGGAGGCCGTCACGCCGGAACTGGCCGTCGAGCTGCTCGAGGCGCGCGCCGCGGCGGGGCCACCCAAGCCGCGAGGCCGCGCTCCGCGCCGGGGCACGGCGACCCGGAAGCCGCGCGCTCGAAAGTCGGCGGCCGCCGACGCTCTTTAGGGACCGATCAACTGCCAACCCCCAGTTCGAGCTCCCGCCTGCTCAGGCCCCGCGGTCTTCGAGTACGGGTTGGAGGTTGGCAGTCGGGCCTTCGCCGTTGAAAATATCCTCATGCCTCTAATCCGCGTCATCGGCGGAGGCCTGGCGGGCTCCGAAGCGGCGTGGCAAGCCGCTGAGCGGGGCATTGACGTCACGCTCCACGAAATGCGGCCGGATCGTCCAACGGCCGTCCACAAGACGGATCGGCTCGCCGAACTCGTGTGCAGCAATTCCTTCCGCGGCGACAAGCTCGATAACGCCGTCGGGCTGCTGAAGGAGGAGATGCGGCGGCTGGATTCGATCGTGCTGAAATGCGCGGATGCGGCCCGCGTGCCTGCGGGAGCAGCGCTCGCCGTCGATCGCGAGCGATTTTCCACGCTCGTGACGGAGGCCATTCAGAATCATCGACGCATTACGGTCGTGCGCGGTGAAGTGCCAGGGATTCCTGCCGCCGACGGCGTTCCGACGATCGTGGCCACCGGGCCGCTCACGTCCGACCAACTGTCAGCCGACGTCGCGGCGTTCGTGGGTTCGAACCATCTCTACTTCTACGACGCGGTCAGCCCGATCGTCCTGGCCGAGACAATCGATCGCACCAAGGTCTTCAGGGCGTCCCGTTGGGGGCGGAACGTGTGGCAGCCGCCCGCTGGTCAGCCCGACACGAGCGGCGGGTCCACGACGTCGGGCGCACTCCATGTGGCCAGCGAACACGACGGCGCTGACGCGGCCGCAGCAGGTCCCGCGTGCGGGCTCGACGATGGCCAGGGCGACTATTTGAACTGCCCGCTGACGCGCGAGGAGTACGAGCGGTTCTACGATGCGCTGGTGCATGCCGAGTCGGCGACCGTCCACGATTTCGATCGGGAGCGCTTCTTCGAAGGCTGTCTACCGATCGAGGTGATGGCGCATCGGGGACACGACACGCTCCGCTTCGGGCCGATGAAGCCGGTCGGCCTGATCGATCCACGAACGGGGCGTCATCCCTACGCGGCGGTGCAGCTGCGGCAGGACAATCTCGCGGGCGATCACTTCAGCCTCGTGGGATTCCAGACACAGATCAAATGGGCGGACCAGGCGCGCGTGCTCCGGCTCATTCCCGGGCTCGAGTCAGCGGAGTTCGTACGGTTCGGCATGGTCCACCGGAACACCTACATCAACGGCCCCCGCGTACTCGAGCCGACATGGCAGACGCGCACGCGTCCTGATCTCTTCTTCGCCGGGCAGGTGAGCGGCGTCGAGGGGTACGTCGAATCCGCGGCCTCGGGTCTCCTGGCCGGGCTCAATGCTGCGGCGCTGGCATCCGCGCAGGCGCCCGTCGTGGCGCCGCGGACGACCGCCATTGGTGCCCTGGCGTACTACGTGTCCCGTGCGGATCCTCACGGATATCAGCCAACCAACATCACGTTCGGGATCATCGCCCCGCTCGACGTTCCGCCCGGACAGCGGGCGCCGCGCGGCGCCGACCGCAAGCGCGCGATCTCGGAGCGGGCGCTCCAGGATCTCGACGGTTGGAGCCGCAGCCACTCAGAGTTGTGGATTGGGAGGGCGTTCGCGAAATGAGGATGCTCGATGACCAGGCCCTGAAGTCGCTGGTCGCCGATTTCATCGAGTTCCTCCGCTTCAATCGCAACGCGTCCGAGCACACCGCGCTCGCGTATGCAGGTGACCTCTCGCAATTCATCGACTACGTCGCGGCGTCGCAGAAACGCGCGCGTCCGACGCTGACGGCCGGCGATCTGACCACAGACGCGATTCGGACGTTCCTCGGTGAGTTGTATCGCTCGGGTCATTCGCGCGCGACGGCGGCGCGCAAGCTCGCCGCGGTCCGGAGCTTCGCGCGCTATCTGCGGCGTGAGGGCGCGATTGCCGACGATCCGGCGGCGCTCGTCGGCACGCCGCGACGCGAGCAGAAGCTGCCGGCCCACCTCTCAATCGACGAGATGACCCTGCTGCTCGACACGCCGGATCGCTCGTCTCCGCTGGGGCGCCGCGATCAGGCGATCCTCGAGCTGTTCTACGCGTCCGGCATCCGCTTGAGCGAGCTCGTTGGTCTGGATCTCGACGCGGTGAACCTGGCTGGGCGAATCGTGCGGGTGCTGGGCAAGGGCGGCAAGGAACGGCAGGTCCCGATCAACCAGAGCGCGGCGTCGGCGATCCGTGCATACCTTCCCGACCGCGAAGGACTCGTGCGCGGCACGCTCGCGCTCGATCGCGTCGACGACGAGGAAGAGCATCCGCGGTGGAGTCACGCACCCGCCGGGCGCGGCAAGGCGCGGCAGGCGCGTCGCGCGTCGCGTCACGCCCGTCCCGTGCATCCGCTCTTCGTGAATTATCGAGGGCAGCGCCTGTCACGCCGCAGCGTGCACCGGCTCGTGCGCCGGTACGTGGCCATGTGCAGCGCACGGACCGGAATCCGTCCGCACGCGCTCCGTCACTCCTTTGCCACGCATCTCCTGGAACGCGGGGCCGACCTCCGCGGCATTCAAGAGCTGCTGGGCCACGCCCGCCTCAGCACCACCCAGCG
>JBKPMA010000685.1:0-3336 GCA_046731935.1 Acidobacteriota bacterium | reverse complement strand
CGCGCGTGGCGCAGCACGCGACGTCGATGT
This sequence comes from Acidobacteriota bacterium, assembly GCA_046731935.1. Taxonomy (GTDB): domain Bacteria; phylum Acidobacteriota; class Vicinamibacteria; order Vicinamibacterales; family JAENWD01; genus CAVUPP01. The sequence continues at coordinate 3,306 of JBKPMA010000685.1, read as the reverse complement.
CCTCGATCTGGACATCGCATTGGAGGAGCTCGCCGCATTCGACTCCAGGAAGGCGCGCGTCGCCGAGCTGCGGTTCTTCGGCGGACTGTCGCTGGAGGAGGTCGGAGTCGTGCTCGATACCTCAGTCGCGACCGCCATGCGCGACTGGCAGGCGGCGCGCGCCTGGCTCTTTCAACGGCTGACGCGGCGCTCCTGAGCGAGGTACTCGATGTTCGACGTTCAAGCCGCGCCTACTCTGCCGGTCCGGTTCGGAGCTAGTTCGTGGTCCGCAACAGCGAGGGCCAGTTCGTTTTCACGACGAGGCGCGGCTTCTCCGGCGCATCGGCCGCTATCTTCACGAGGAAACGCTGCCCGTCCGGACTTACGGCGTAATCATCGAACGGGGCGCCCGCGTACACGTCCAGGCGAAAGAGCTCTGTGGGCAGACTCACATCGGCACGGTCGCCCTGGGCTCGCACGGTCACCATCGCCAGCTGCTGCGAGTCGGTGACGAAAAACAGCTCGCGCCCGTCGGCGCTCCACTTCGGCTGGCCGCCGCCACGCGGTGAGACCCGCACCCGATCGCCGCGACGCTTGAACGGTTCCAAATAGACCTCGTCGCGACCCGACTCACGCGAGACGTACGCGAGCCATCGTCCGTCAGGCGAGAGCTGGGACTCATCGATGTGGACGCCCGAGGCGACCTTCTCCGGCGTACTGCCGTCGAGCGGGATGCTCCAGATGCCCTCCTGCTGGTCCGTGTCGGGGTTCCGCCGAACCACCAGGAGGGTGCGGCCGTCTCGGGTCCAGAACTCCGGAATGTATTCGTCACCCGGCGCATGCGCAATCACGGCTTCCTGATCGCTGGCGCGCAAACCTTTGCGGCGAAGGCTCCAGTCCTTGCCGCTGCGCGCGATGAAGGCAATGGACTGTCCGTCTGGTGCCCATACGGCATCGCGCTCGGTGCCCGCTGCCGTCGTGATCGGGCTCAACACGCCACGCACCAGGTCCATCATCCAGAGGTCGATCGACGTATCGCCATCCACGATCTCGAGCAACGCATGGCGAGCGTCGGGAGACAGCGAGACCTGGCCGAAGTTGGCGGCGTCTCCGATGCGCGCCGCCACGGCGCCCTTCCGGTCCACCCACGCGAGCTGCACGCGCCCATTCAGGGGCACCCCGGAGTAGTACGCGAGCGTGCCGCCTTGCGACACGCCAAACCATCCCGTCGCCGGATCGGGCTGCCAAGACGCCACGGAGGAAGCCACCGGGGTGGGTGGACCTGTGACCTCCGCACGTGACGCGTCGAAGGGCTCGGCGTACAGCGTGCCGTCTCGGGCAAAGAACAGGTGACCTGACGCATACCGGGTGCGGTACGCATCCGCCACGCGGTGCTGTTCGGTTGGCGTCGACACCGAGGAGACGTACACACCTGCGTGCTCGCCGTGCACGAGCATCAGGAAGTGATCTCCGTCCGGCAAAAACTGAGGCCCGTGGTGAAACCGCTCTCCGTGCGCGGTGTCAGGGGCGGAAAGCAACTTCGCCTCACCGCCTGTCGCCGGAATGGCGTAGATGCGACCGATGTCACCACCCGTCGAGAAAAGAATTGTGCCGGACGCGCTCCAGCTGATGGCTCCGTATCCAAGGGCGGGAGCGGTCCCGATACGCTGTGTCTGACCGTCCGCAATGGAGTAGCGTCGAAGCTCCTGACCTGCAAAGAACGCGATCGAAGCGCCATCAGGCGACCACGTTGGCACCACACCACCTTCAGTCCCGACCAGGGGACGCGCGGTCAACGAGTCGAGCGCGCGGATCCACAACATCGTCTTTGGCGGATTCGACGCGCTCTTCTCTTCCACTGCGCGGAAGATGACGTGGCGTCCGTCGGGCGACAGCTCGGGCCAATCGAACTCTGTGGCAAAACTCCAGCCGTCGGCAGGAGCGATAGTGAACGACGCGGACGGCTGCGGCGCGGGTACACCGCGCGCCCGAACGAACGCCAGACCCGCAGCGACTGCTCCAACCACGAGCAGCGCGCCGAGCCACGCGAGACGCTCCTTCGTGAAGTTCGGCTGTGGTGCAGGCGCCGTGAGAGCAGCATCGGGCACGAGCGAATCGGCGACGCCACTCTTCAGCTCCTGGAGCTCGAGGCGAGCGGTGCCAATGTCGGGCAGACGCTGTCGCGGATCCTTGCGAAGGCAGCGGGCAATCAAGCGGCGTACGAGCGGCGGCGTCTCTGCGGGCAGCGCACTGAGATCCGCCTCACGCGTGACCACGGCGGCGATGACGTCGGTCGTCGTTTCGCCGACAAACATGGTCCGGCCGGTGAGCATCTCCCACAGCAGCACGCCGAACGCCCACACGTCGGCGCGGCGATCGACGATTTTGCCTCGCGCCTGTTCAGGCGCCATGTAGGCGGCCGTCCCGAGAATCACGCCCGCGAGCGTCTCGGTGCGCATCAGCGTCGGCGATTGCGACACCATGGCGCCCGACGAGATTCCGCTCGCCTCACCGGTCCACGCTTTCGCGAGGCCGAAGTCGAGCACTTTGACTCGTCCGCTGGTCGACAGCTTCACGTTGGCCGGTTTGAGGTCGCGGTGAATGATGCCGCGATTGTGGGCGTCTTCGAGCGCTTCAGCGACCTGAGCGGCAATGTCGATGGCTTCGTCGATTGGAACAGGGCCGCGCGCCAACCGCTGCTTCAGGTCTTCGCCGGTGACGAGCTCCAGCGTGATGAACAGCGTCCCGTCTGCTTCTTCGAGGCCGTAGATGGCCGCAATGTTCGGATGATTCAAGGACGCGAGCAGCTTCGCCTCCCGCCGGAACCGGGCCAGGCGCTCGGGATCGGCAGAGACGCCGTCGGGTAGCACCTTGATGGCCACGTCCCGTCCGAGCGTTGTATCCGTCGCCTGGTACACCTCTCCCATACCGCCAGCGCCGATGGCGGCAGTGATCCGATAGTGCGACAGACTGCGTCCGACAAGACTGCTCACGCATCCCCTCGACTGTGTGGTTGTGTAGTGCAGCGAAGCCGAACGGATTATACGAGCAGTTGTGCGGTGACGTGGGCGCCTCGTAGATCGCGATCGTATGACGGTGCGGTTTGGTGTGGCGGTGGCGCCTTCGACCGTTCCCTGCGTCCTCAGTGATGTGCCGGATACGGATATCCGCGCCTGAGGGCCGCATCGAGCGTCGCATCGTGCCCGTAGATGTCGTCCACGAAGTACGCGACGCCTTCCGAATTGACGTGCGCGGTGTTGTAGAACACGACGACGGTCAGATCCTGCGTCAAGCTCACATGGGTCGGCCGATCGCCCTGCATAGCCT
>JBKPMA010000684.1:0-2757 GCA_046731935.1 Acidobacteriota bacterium | reverse complement strand
CCGCTGAGGGCTCCCTTGACGCCGTGCCGGACGGCGAGTGCGGCGAGATCGTGATTGCCGGAGACAACGTCAGTCCCGGCTATGTCGGCGATCCGGTCCTCACGTGTCGCAAGTTCCAACGAATGGACGGCCTCTCCGCATATCGAACCGGTGACCTTGGGCGCTTCGAGGATGGACTCCTCTTCTTCCACGGCAGACGCGACGATCAAATCAAGCTGCGCGGACATCGTATCGAGCTCGGCGACGTCGAGGCCAATCTCTGCGCGATTCAAGGCGTGAGTGCTGCTGTCGTCCTTCCGATTACGCGCAACGGTCGGGTGGATGCATTGGCGGCGTTCGTGATCGCTCCGGGGCATGCCGCTGACGCAGAACCCGCTCGGCTCCGCTGGCTCCGTGACGAAGTGCAGCGCCAGCTTCCCCGCTACATGCATCCGCGGACGGTGCGCTTCGTCGATCGATTTCCGATGACCGCCAACGGCAAAATCGATCGGCGCGATCTGCTCGCGCGCCTCTGATGGTCCCCTACGCGACCTTCCTGTATTTCGGGGTCGTACTGTGTGTGATCGTCCCGGCCGTCGTATTGCGGCTCGCGACGCGGCGGATACGGTGGGCCGTGCTGCTGTCAACGACCGTCATGCTCGCGGCCCATGCGCCGTCTGATAGCGTCCCTGGCGTTCGGCGCGCCGCGATCTCGATCCTCGTCGTCATCGGGTACGCCTCGATACAGTGGCTCGTGGCGGCCGGCCTGCTCTGGACGATGCGTGTCGCTCCTGCGCGGGTACGTCTTGCGTTTTATCTCGCCGTTGCTGCTGGCGTACTTCCGCTCGTCATCGTCAGGCTGCGTCCGGACCTCGATCGCGCGGTCGCACTCCTGGGCCTCTCGTACGTCACCTTCCGATCGCTCGATGTCGTGTTCGCAATCCGCGACGGCCTCGTGGATCGCGTGCCGCTCGACGAGTTCCTCGCCTTTCTGCTCGTGTTCCCGACCATTTCGGCGGGACCCATCGATCGGTTCCGGCGCTTCCGCGAAGACTGGCAACGCCCGCAAGCTGGAGCGATGGTACTCGCGGATCTCGATATCGGACTGCACCGCATCGCCACCGGTTTCTTCTACAAGTTCATCGCGGCGGCTCTCGTGGCGCACTACTGGATGTCGGCCGCGGCGCACCATCATGGGTTCGCGGCGATGGTCTCGTACATGTACGCGTACAGCGCGTATCTCTTCTTCGACTTTGCCGGCTACAGCGCGTTCGCGATTGGCGTCAGCGCGCTGCTCGGCGTCCATCCGCCCGAGAACTTCCGGCGGCCGTTCTTCGCGCGCAACATCCGCGACTTCTGGGATCGCTGGCACATCAGCCTGTCGTGGTGGTTCCGTGACCACGTGTACATGCGGTTTCTGATCGCCGCGACGCGCGGACGATGGTTTCGCGACCGTCACCTCGCGTCGTCTGCGGGTCTGGTTCTCTCGTTCGGCCTCATGGGGCTCTGGCACGGTCCACACGTGCGCTACGTCCTGTACGGCCTGTATCACGCGGTTCTACTGATCGGGTATGACGTGTACGCCCGTCGCGTGCGTCCGCGGTATGCGTCTCAGCGTCCGTCGTGGGCGCGGTCGGTGCTGGCCACGCTGGTCACGGCTCACGCGGTCTGCTTTGGCTTTCTCATCTTTTCTGGCCATTTGATTCCCTGACCTAGCTAAAGACGAAACGGTTCAGGTAGGATGCCTCCGCACAGCCGCACAGCTCTGCGGCGCTGCACACGAGGGGGCACCATGGTTCGATCCGTCCGGAATGTCGTGCTGTTCGTCGGATGTGCGGTGTGGCTCGCCAGTTGCGGGGGCAGCGGAGCAGGGCCGTCGCAGACGCCGCCTCCCGCGGTCAAGACGTTCAGTGCCACCGGCACGCTGACGATGACGTCGGATGTGGACAGCTCGGGGTTCAACTACACCGCGACGATCCAGCTGGCCGAGCATGGCGGCCTTGGCGCCTCGATGGGCAACATCGACATCACGTACAAACAGAACGGCGCGTCGTTGGCGACGTTGACGTTCGAGAGCTCGCAGGCCTGGCTCGGAGGCACGCGCCTGAACGCGCTGAACAATCTCGGTTCGAACTTCCTCGTCGTGACGGAAGCCACCGGGACGGTCATTCCCGACAGCGCCGAGGCGTTGCTGCACTACACCGACGACAATCAGAAGGCCGGCACGATGACGCTGACGGCGAGCATTCCGGCCCCGCCAGGGCCGCCCGCCAATGCGCGCTTCAGCGTGAGCGGCACGGTCGTCGAAACGCCGGGGAACTTCCCGATCAGGGACGCCACGGTCACCGTGACGACGGGCGCGACGTCCGGCGCATCAACGCGGACGGACGGCAACGGGCGCTACACGTTGAGCAGTGTCGCGGCCGGCCCCGTGACCATTCGCGCGTCGAAAACGGAATACGACTCAGTGGACCAGGCGATCAATCTTCGGGTGAACGCGACGCTGAACTTCAGTCTGAAGAAGACAGGCAAGATTCTGCCGACGATCACCGATGAGCCCTTGCGGGTCCCGCAATTTGCGCCGATGCGGTGGCAAGTCAGCGTGAAGTAATCCCGCGGGGCTGAGACTTCTGGGCCGCTCGGAGGACATCGGACTCGTGCGGCGACACGCGGCGCGCAGTAGCTGACTGCGAGTCGCCGCCGATCGCGCCGGTGGTGCGGGCGGGGCGTCCGCCGTCGCATGGTAAACTAATTGGCTGTGGTTCCTCTCCGGGGCCG
>JBKPMA010000683.1:0-3198 GCA_046731935.1 Acidobacteriota bacterium | reverse complement strand
GGCGGGCGTTGACCGCGCGGTTGAACTGCGACTCGTTGTAGGAGCGACCACCGACGAGCGCGAGGACTTCGCCTGTGTGAGGGTCTACGGCGATCAGTGCGACCTGCGCCTGCCGCTGGCGCTTGCGCTTGGACAGAATCTCGTCCACGCGCACGATGCCTTCGCGCACGACATCCTGGGCGACCCGCTGCAGATGCGTATCGAGCGTGGTGTAGACATCGAGAGCCCCCGCCGTGCCCGTCAGCTTCGGGAACTGCTCGGTCAACGTCTGGCCGACGAGATCGACGAAGTACGGCGCCTGTGCGTCGAGGGCGCGCTGCACCACGACGACGGGTTCGCTGGAGGCGCGAGCCGCGGCATCCGCCGAGATATAGCCCGCATCGACCATGGCTTTCAGCACGGTGTTGCGTCGCTCGCGTGCGCGCTCGGGAATGTGAAACGGCGACCAGTACGCGGGCGATTGAATCGTACCGGCAATAGTCGCCGCTTCGGCGAGCGAGAGGTTGCTGACGTCCTTGCTGAAAAAGAGACGCGACGCCTCCGCGACGCCGTGGATGCCGAACGATCCACGCTGTCCAAGGTAGACCTCGTTCAGGTAGAGCTCGAGGATCTCGTCTTTGGACGCTTTACGCTCGAGCACCACGGCCATGAACTGCTCGCGCAGCTTGCGCGGCAGCTTCTGCCGGAGCGACTGCTGTCCGCTCGCCTGCTCCTGCGCGACCTCGTCAGTCAGGAAGAAATTGCGCGCGAGCTGCTGCGTGATCGTGCTCGCGCCCACGAGATACCGCTTCTCGCCCCGGAGGTTCGTCAACAGCGCGCCCATCATGCGGATCGGATCCACGCCGGGATGCTCGTAGAAACGCCGGTCTTCAATGGCGAGGACCGCCTGCACCATCCGCGGCGGAATCGATGCGAGCGGGACCTGGCGCCGCTTCTCGCGTGCCGTGCTCATCAACGCCGTGAGCAGCGGCGGGTCGAGCGTGACCCGATCGATAGTCGAGGAGCTGGTCTCGATCCCGCGCAGCTTCTGCGGCGGCGGTGGGGCAATCGGCTTGCCGGTAGAGGCGGGCCGCACCTTCGGCTCGTCGAACAGCACGCGTACGATCTGTCCGGCGCGATCGCCGCCTCGGGGGACGAGCGAGATGGCGGCATGACCAATCGAGAACTCGCCCGCCTTTTCGACGCGGGGCCGCTCGGCGTATCCCATGTCGTTCAGGCGATCGACGAGCTGGCGTTCGCTGATCCCTTCGCCCTTGTACAGCTCGAAGTTCCTGGCGAACACGCGCGGCAGCACGCGATCGCGTTCGCCGTGCAGCCTGGCTTCGATCTGGCGGGAGAACATCACGTAGTAGTAGGCGAAGACGCCTGTCAGCGCGACGGCCGGGACGGCCGTCACGGCGACGAGATACCAGAGCCAGCGCCGGCGCCGCGCCGCCCGGGGAGGTTTGGCGGCCTTCCGGCGCGATCGGCTATCCGGGCTCACACCGCGACCACCCAGTGGCGGTTGGCGTCGAGCGGAACGTCATCGATGAGGCGCGCCAGCAGAGCAGGGCCGTAGCGCGCGAGATGGGACACTCCCGACACGACGCGTTCCTGCGGCTCTCCGCCGGGGAACGCGAGCGACTGGGTATGCAGATACTGGCGGCGCAGCGTGTCGTCGCGGCGCTTGGCGGCCTGCAGCACCTTGCCGCGCAGTGTCTCGAGCTCGTGCGCGATGCGTCCGACGATCGAGCGCGCTTTGCCCTCGAGCGTCGGGTCCACCGCTGGCAGCGCGGCGATCACGGCGTCCATCCGCGCGGTGATTTCGCGCTCAGCCTCGTCGATGGACTGCTGGACCGAGGGCGGCAGCAGCTGACGCAGCAGGTCGTTCAAGGTCTGTTCGTTCTGCGCCTGCATCGATTCGAGCGGGACGTCGTGTTTGGTCAGGAAGCGAAGCGCTGCGGAGTCGACGAGTGTCGCGGTGGCGCGGGGAGCGACCAATGGCATCGGCAGGCCGAACGCGCTGTATACCCCCCGCAACTGGGCGAGGTAGGCCAGCTCGTTGGGACCTGCCACGTAACAGGCGGTGGGGAAGAGCGTGTCCTGCACGAGCGGCCGCAGCAGCACGTTCGGGCTGAAGTGCCCCGGATCCGTGCGCGCGCGATCGATCAGCACCTGTCGCGAGACAGCGGTGTCGCCCACGAGGAACGTGTCGCCTTCGACCTGCAGCGATTTCCGATCGCCCTCCAGGATGAACAACGCCGCCTGACCGGCGTGCGGAGTCACCTGCATGTGGTAGCCGAGCGCCGCGAGATCGGCCCCGGCCCGGGCGGCCAACAGTGCCGTGCGTCCGGCATGCTCGAGCTCGTCAGCAAACAATGCCGACACCATCGGCTTGGTCGTCGAGTCTGACGAGTCGTAGACGACGAGTCCGCGGTCGCCGAGGAGCGCTTCAAGCAGCCGCCCGAACGTGTCGGCGACGCCGCGGCCCGGCTGGTACGCCTCGGTGAGACGCTCGGTCAGCCACGCGCTGAACTCGGCGTCTGGCACGGCCGCACGAACGGACTCTATCGACGCGCTGATGCCTGCGTCCCACGTCAGCGAGCCCACCGGGCGTCGTCCAGCCCCGTCGGGCGGCGGCGCGGTGACGGTCTGCAGCGCGAGATTCGCATCGAGCACGCCCGTGTGGTTCACTTCTTCCCAGTCGTGATCTTCCGCGTCGATCCAGAAGACGGGAATGGCAGGGACCCCATGCTCCCGCGCCACGCGATCGGCGAGGCGAATGGCGGTGATGGCTTTCAGAAGCGTGAAGAACGGACCACCAAACAATCCGGCCTGCTGGCCGGTCACAATCGCTACTGTGCTGGGATCCGCGAAACGCGCCGCCGCCGCGCGCGCGGCGGCAGGCGCTCCGCGACGTTCCTGCTGCGCCGCGAGCGCCGCGGTGATGCCGGCGCGATCGCGTTCGTGAGCGCGCGTCCGCGCGATCGCATCCTGCCAGGCGGCAGGGTTCGAGGGATCGCCGGCAAAGAACGGCGCCAGCGATTGGAAGTCCGAGACGTAGTCCACCGCCAGCCGTCGCATCCAGGGCAGCCGGTGCAGATCGATGCCGACGCCGAACGCGCTGTCGGATGACGGAACTGGTTGTACCGGCACGGAATCCGTACTCTCGCAAAGCGCTTGGCGACGTGTCAAGGCAACCACACGACTGTGTTGGAG
>JBKPMA010000682.1:0-4298 GCA_046731935.1 Acidobacteriota bacterium | reverse complement strand
GGTACACGCTGTCGCAGGTGCGCGACGAAGACCAGGCGGTCACAGGCGCCGCGCTGTTCTTCAAAGACCTCACGCGCGTCGAGCAGCTCGAGGAGCGGGAGCGGTTGCGGGATCGGCTGGCGACGCTCGGTGAGATGGCGGCGTCGATGGCCCACGAGCTGAAGAATCCGCTCGCGGGGATCGAAGTGATGGCCGGTCTGTTGCGGCGCAAGGTGCCGGATTCACCCGACGCGCAGTCGCTGGTGACCGACATCATCAACGAGGCGAAGCTGGCGAACGCGACGGTCGTGGAAGTGCTCGACTACGTCCGCCCCGTACGCCTCGAGACGGAACGGACGTCGCTCACGAGCGTGCTGCACGACGCCGTGACGATGGCCGACGGCAAGGCGCGACGCGGTGCGATTGCGGTGGACCTCGCGGTGCCGGACGATCTGCCGCAGATCCAGGGCGATCACCGGCAGCTGTGCCAGGTGTTCACCAATCTGGTGATCAACGCGTTCGAAGCAATGAACGGACGAGGGCGCGTGGCGATTGCCGCGCACACGGCCTCGATCGAAGTCGAGCACGGAGCACACGGCGAGGCGCCCGGCACCGTGATTGTGGTGGATGTCTCCGACGACGGGCCGGGAGTGCCTCCCGAGCTGGCCGATCGGATCTTCAACCCGTTCTTCACGACGAAGGCCCAGGGCTCAGGCCTTGGACTCGCCATCGTACGGAAGATCGTGGACGCGCACGACGGCCGGATCGACCTCCGATCCGCGCCGGGCGAGGGCACCCGCTTCACCGTGACGCTGCCGGTCACGGGCAGCGACGGGCAGTGGTTTACGTAGAACGACGGGCGAGGCACCATGGGCCGCATCCTGATAGCTGACGACCACGACGCACTGCGCAGGGGACTCGTGCGCGCGCTCATCGACGCTGGGCACGAGGTCGAAGAGGCGCCGAACGGCAATGCGGCCCTCGAACGTCTCCACGAAAGCTACTTCGACGTCGTCCTCAGCGATCTAAAGATGGGCGGCAGCGATGGGCTCGAAGTGCTGAAGACCGCGAAGGCGCTCCATCCGACGACGGCCGTGATCCTCATGACGGCGTTCGGATCCGTCACGACGGCTGTCGAAGCGATGAAGATCGGCGCGTTCGACTACGTGCAGAAGCCCTTCGAGATCGAGGAGATGGAGGTCAAGATCGAGAAGGCGCTCGAGCTGCGTCGCATGCGGCACGAGCTCGACTACCTCCGTCACGCGCAGCACGACATCTACGATTTCGAGCGCATCATCGGCTCGAGCGGCGCCCTGCAGCGCGTGCTCGTCGTGGTGAAGAAGGTGGCCAAGAGCAATACAACCGTCCTCATCCGCGGCGAGACGGGCACGGGCAAGGAGCTCATCGCTGGCGCGATCCACCACAATTCGCTGCGTGCGTCGCGCAACTTCGTCAAGGTGAACTGCGCCGCGCTGCAGGAGAACCTGCTCGAGAGCGAGCTGTTCGGTCACGAGAAGGGTGCGTTCACGAGCGCCGACAAGCAGCGCATCGGCCGCTTCGAGCAGGCGGACGGCGGCAGCCTGTTCCTCGACGAGATCGGGGACATGAGCGCGAGTACGCAGGCGAAGATCCTGCGCGTGCTCCAGGAGCACGAGTTCGAACGCCTGGGCGGGACACGCACGATTCGAGTGGACGTCCGCCTCGTCACGGCGACCAACCGCGACCTTCCGACGATGGTGGCGCAGGGAACCTTCCGTGAAGACCTGTACTACCGCTTGAACGTCGTCTCGATCGAGATGCCGCCGCTGCGCGAGCGGAAGGAAGACATCTCGGCGCTCGCCAACTTCTTCATTCGCCGGTTCGCCGGCGAACTGAAGAAGAAGATCGATGGCTGCACCCCCGACGCACAGAAACTGCTGATGCGCTACAACTGGCCCGGGAACATCCGCGAGCTCGAGAACGCCATCGAGCGTGCGATGCTGCTCACCGACGGCAGCCTGATCGCGGCCGAAGACCTCCGTCTGGGCGAAATTGCCACGACGCAGACGGCACGAGAGGCACAAGCTCCGGTGCGCATTCCCCCGACGGGCATTCCGCTCGAAGAAGTCGAGCGGTGCGCGCTGATCGAAGCGCTCAAGATGTCGAACTGGGTGCAGAAAGACGCCGCGGAACTGCTGTCGATCAGCCCGCGCGTCATGAACTACAAGATCAAGACGCTCGGGATCGAGTTCCCCCGCGGCCGGCGCGCGCAGCCGCTCGACCATGGCGGCGACACGGCGATGATTGCCTAGCCAGGAATTCGGAGTGCGGATTGCGGAATGCGGATTGCGGAGTGAACACCTCACTCCGAATGCCGCGTTCTGAACTCCGGCGTTCATTCCCACGACCATTCCGCGCGCTGAACTCCTGGCGCTCATTCCAGACTAATTCCGCAATCCGCAATCCGAATTCCGCATTGCGTCGTCGCTTCTCTCCCTGCTAGTCTCACGCGCGGAGGGAGCCGTGGACGTCGCCACACACGCACCAGGTACATTCTGCTGGGTCGAACTCGGGACGACCGACAAGCCGGCGGCCCGGCGCTTCTACGAGGCGTTGTTCGGCTGGACCGCGCAGGAATATCCGATCGGGCCCGACGAGTCCTACGCAATCGTGCGCCAGTCGGGGCGCGATGTCGGCGGGATCTACGGTTTGAGAGCCGACCAGCGCACGCAAGGCGTCCCGACCCATTGGCTCTGCTACATCAGCGTCGCGAATGCCGACGCGGCCGCTGCCCTCGTGGTCCCTGCGGGCGGCACGCTCATGGGACCCGCGTTCGACGTCGGCACGAACGGCCGCATGGCCGTTGCCGCCGATCCGACGGGGGCCATGTTCGCGCTGTGGCAACCCACCGGACACGCTGGCTCCGGCATCGGCGCGGTGCCGGGCTCGGTCTCGTGGTTCGAACTGGCCTCGACCGACGCAGCCGTCGCGCGCACGTTCTACACGAAGCTGTTCGGCTGGTCCTGGCAGGAATATCCCGGCATGTCGTACCACGTCGCCATGCTCGGAGAGGCGCGCGTGGGTGGACTGATGCCCTTGGCGGGTGACGACTCGAAAGGTATCCCGTCACACTGGATGATCTACTTCGAGGTCGCCGACTGCGACGAACGTGCGAACTGGGTGGCGTCAAACGGCGGGGCCGTCGTCGTGCCCCCGACCGACATTCCGTCGGTCGGCCGGTTCGCGGTGCTTCGCGATCCGCAGGGCGGCGTGTTTTCGATCATCAAGTCGGCGGCGCGGAGTTCATAGTTGAACTATTTGGAGTCTTTTCGGGCCCGCGGGTGGGCCGATCGATACACTTCGATCAGCCGCGCCGCCTCGAGGTGCGTGTAACGCTGCGTCGTGCTGAGGCGGGCGTGGCCCAGCAGCTCTTGAATGCCGCGGAGATCGGCGCCGCGCTCCAGCAGATGCGTGGCAAAGGAGTGGCGCAGCGCGTGCGGACTGATTCCGGTCCGTGCGCTGCACATGGCCACGTACCGGCGCACGAGGCGGTGCACGCTGCGGCGTGACAGACGCTGCCCTCGATAATTCACGAACAGCGGATGCACGGGACGGGCGTGGCGCGACGCGCGGCGTGCCTGCCGGGCCTTGCCGCGTCCCGCGGGTGCATGGCTCCATCGCGGATGCTCTTCCTCGTCGTCGACGCGATCGAGCGTGAGTGTGCCGCGCACGAGCCCTTCGCGATCCGGCAGGTACGCACGGATCGCTGACGCCGCGCTCTGATTGATCGGGACCTGCCGTTCCTTCCCGCCCTTGCCCAGCACACGCACGATCCGTCCCGAGAGGTTCACCGCGTCGAGATCCAGACCAACGAGCTCGCTCAAGCGGATGCCGGACGCGTAGAACAGCTCGAGGATCGCCTGGTCGCGGCGCCCCAGCGGAGACGATCGATCGGGAGTCTCGAGCAGCACCGTCATCTCGTCGATCGAGAGGTGCGCTGGCAGCTTCTGCTCGCGGCGCGGCGTGCCGACGAGCGCCGAAGGATCGTCGGCAATCGCGCCTTCACGGCGCAGATAGCGCGCGAAGCTTCGGACCGCGGCGAGCTTGCGCGCCGCCGTCGCACGCGAATGCCCCGACCGATACAACTCGCCGAGAAACATGCGGATCGTGTCTGTCGTCAGGTCGCCCGCCGTCAGCGTCGGACGCGGGCGTTTCTGCGACGTGGCGACGTAGTCGATGAATTGCGTGAGGTCGCCCGCATAGGCGAGCGCAGTGTGCTCGGACGCGTTGCGATTGAAGCGGAGGAACTCGACGAAATCGGCGACCAGCGTCTTGAGTGC
>JBKPMA010000681.1:0-3169 GCA_046731935.1 Acidobacteriota bacterium | reverse complement strand
GGCCACGGCAGGGCAGTATAAACGCGGTTCCACTCGAAATTCGGAGTGCGGATTGCGGAATGCGGAATGGGCTGCAGACCGCAGACCGCAGACCGAAAGACCATAGACCGAAGACCGAAGACCGAAGACCGAAGACCGAAGACCGAAGACCGAAGACCGAAAGACCATAGACCGCAGGAGTCTCCATGCAATACCGTCCGCTGGGTCGCACGGGGTGGAACGTCTCGACCATCAGTTTCGGGGCCTGGGCAATCGGGGGCGCCTGGGGGCCCGTGGACGAGGCCGCTGCCATCGACGCGCTTCATGCGGCACTCGATCTCGGGATCAACTTCTTCGATACGGCGGATGTCTACGGCGACGGTGCCAGCGAGCGCCTGCTCGCGCGGCTCAGGCGCGAGCGCACCGACGCATTCCACGTCGCCACGAAGGCCGGCCGCCGTCTCGACCCTCATACAGCCGACGGCTACACCTACGCCAATCTTGCGCGCTTCGTCGAGCGGAGTCTCGTGAACCTCGAGACCGACTGTCTCGACCTGGTGCAGCTGCACTCACCGCCGTGGGACGTGTACTACCGGCCCGAGGTCTTCGGTGCGCTCGATCGGCTGGTCGAGGAAGGGAAGGTCCGCTACTACGGCGTCAGCGTCGAGAAAGTGGAAGAAGCGCTGAAGGCGATCGAGTTCCCGGGCGTGCAATCGGTCCAGATCATTTTCAATCTGTTCCGCCAGCGTCCCGCCGACCACTTCTTCGCGGAGGCCAAGCGGCGGCAGGTCGGCATTCTCGCCCGGCTGCCCTTGTCGTCAGGCATGTTGACGGGCAAGCTGCGCAAGGAGTCGTCGTTCGCGACGGACGACCATCGTGCCTACAACCGGCACGGAGAGCGCTTCGATCGGGGCGAGACGTTCTCGGGTGTGGACTACGATCTCAGTCTGGAGCTGGTGGACGCGCTGCGTCCGCTTGTTCCCGCAGGGCAGTCGCTGTCGCAGTTCGCCCTGCGCTGGGTCACGATGTTCGATGCGGTGACGTGTGCCATCCCGGGTGCCCGGCGGCGCGCCCAGGTTGAAGAGAATGCGGCGGCGGCCGATTTGCCGCCGCACCCAGCCGCCACGCTCGCCACGCTACAGGCACTCTACGACAGCCGCGTGCGGTCGCTCGTGCACCAGTATTGGTAATCGCCCGTGGCTACTCGGGGCTGTCGACTGATGCTCCGGCGAGCCGCCTCGTATCACGTTCGACATCGTCCCAGCCCACGTGCCGGGCCATTCGCACATCGTCGGGCTGGTCACGCAGCTCCAGCCTGACCGCCTGGCCCGCCAGCTGCGCGGCCCGCGAGTCGAACGCGTCCTGCCGCACGCGCACGCCGATCCGTCGATACAACTGGCGCAGCTCGTCCTGATTGACGACGTCAGGGGAGTCGGCGACCTCGGCGGCGTGCTGCAGCTCGTGACCGAGGAACGCCACAAGCATGGCCGGCGAATTGCGCCGGTTGAGCGAGACCAGCAAAAAGCGATCGGACGCGCTGCTCGTGAGGAAGCGCAGCGAACCACCAAGCGACTCAGACATGTCGGGTCTCAGCCGCACATAGACGATCACGTTCGAATCCTGCAGGCGCGAGACGAGACGGCGGAAGGTCGGCGAGCGTTGGAGGCCCTGATCGATCAGCCGTGCGGCCTCGGCGCTCTCGGGCCGCAGGCGGGGTATCGGGGCATTGGCGTCCAGTCCGCCCGTCGCGGCAGCCGGATGGATCAAAGCAAGCAGGCAGGCAATCGTGACCGGCAGCGTGCGCATGGTCCTTCTCCACGAGGGTTCGCGTCAGCCGCCCCGGCGGCCGTGTGGCGATGGGTTCTGCGCTAATAGACGGAGGAGATGGCCGGCGGCTGGCCCACTGGCGCGTCGTGGGAAGGGGGGCGCGAAACAGTCCGTGCGCCTCGTCCCGGCTGCTGTCATCCGGTCACGAGCCCCCACGTTCAGCCACGGGCTTTCCGGGATTCGTCACAACGGCTCGTCACACCTCCGGTCACTGCAACTTTTCCGAAAGTGGGAACCCGATCTCGGAATCGGGGCCTTGTGGGCTGGGTGCGCTCTCCGGCTCGACCCGGGTAAAATCGCGAGATGAGACGTTTGATGGTGCTGCTGGCGGTGGTGGCAGCGGTGGGCTGCGGCAGCGGCGAATCCCAGGAAGCGAAATTTCAGAAAGCGGTTGAGATGAGCCAGTCGGTGACGAACCTGCAGATCCAGGACGAGAAGGTCGGCACGGGTGCCGAGGCGACACCCGGCCGGCGGGTCAAAGTGCACTACACAGGTACGTTCATGGACGGCTCCAAATTCGACAGCTCGCGCGACCGGAACGAGCCTTACGAGTTCGTCCTTGGCACCCGCGCAGTTATTCCGGGGTGGGACGTAGGTGTGAAAGGCATGCGGGTGGGCGGCATCCGACACCTCACGGTTCCGCCCGACATGGCGTACGGCTCACAGGGCATGCCGGGGGCCATTCCGCCGAACGCGGCGCTGAAGTTCGACATCGAACTACTCGACGTCAAGTAGCGCTACATACGGCTCATGCGCGATCTCGCCGAACGCTACGTCCGGTTGGTACTCGGTATCGGCCACCACGATCCGGACTACGTCGATGCGTACTATGGACCCGCCGACTGGCGCCCCGTCGATCCGCCTCCACTGGGTCGCCTGGGGGGCGACGCGACGGACCTGCTCGACACATTGATGACGTGCACGGAACCGGAGGAAGAGCTGTCCCGGCTCCGGCTCGACTATCTGCGGTGCCAGGTCCGATCGGCTCTCGCGCGTATCGGCATGCTGCGCGGCGAGCGGCTGTCGTTCGACGAGGAATCGAAGGCGCTGTACGACGCGGTGGCACCCACGTACGACGAGGCGTATTTCGACGATGCGATTGCCGAGCTCGAGAGTCGCCTGCCTGGCTCCGGTCCCCTTGTCGCCAGGCTCGAAGCGTTCCGGGCGGCGTTCGCCATCCCTCCCGACCGTCTCGATCGCGTCTTCACGGCGGCCATCGACGTGTGCCGTTCGCGGACGCTGAGCCACCTGTCACTTCCTCCGGAAGAACGGTTCACGGTCGAGTACGTCACCGGACGGCCGTGGAGCGGCTACAACTGGTTCAAGGGCGCGGCGACCAGTCTGATTCAGGTGAATACGGAAC
>JBKPMA010000680.1:0-5162 GCA_046731935.1 Acidobacteriota bacterium | reverse complement strand
TCTTTGATCAGGCGCTGCAATTGCGAGCGGGAGTGCCCGGCGAGCGCGCCGGTCAGGAAGCGGTCGAGCCGCTCACCGGCCTGCTCGTCCGGCACTTCGAGCTCGACGTGCGACACGTCAGCTGGCCTGGGACGCGCGTGTGAGCGGCTGTGGGGTCGCACCCGCCGACTGCACCGGTCGTCCCAGCCAATACAACATGAAGACCGCGACCGGCACGATGATGAGCGCGATGAACTGAGAGGTGGAGAGGAGGCCGAACACCGTCCCTCGCGGATCGCCGCGATAGAACTCGACGACGAAGCGGGATGCGCCGTAGAGCAGCATATACAGCCAGAACGTGCGTCCGGCGAAGGGCCGGCCGCGGCGCTCGGTCAAGAGCAGTAACGCGAGGATGACCAGGTCCGCCCCGCTCTCGTACAGCTGTGTGGGGTGGAGCGGGATACCGAGTGGCGTGCCGACATTCGCCGCTGCCTCGGGATTCGTGAAGGTCACGGCCCAGGGCACGCTCGTGGGGCGCCCGTAGCAGCAGCCGGCGGCAAAACACCCAAGCCGCCCGATCGTCTGTCCCAGCGCGATGCCAGGCGCGAACACGTCGCAGGTTTGCCAGAACGGCAGTTTCTTCCGCCAGATGTAGTAGAAGGCCACGACGATCGCGAGGATCAGGCCTCCATAGAACACGCCCCCCGACCGCGCCAATGACAGCAGCTCCGTCAGGTTGTTCTTGTAGTGATCGAACTCGACGATGAGGAGCAGCAGTTTCGCGCCGACCAGTGCGCTGATGATGATGTAGATGCCCAGGTCGAGCATCGTCGTTGGATCGAGGCCGCGCGCACGGGCTCGCGACATCGCGAGGCGAAGACCGAGCAGATAGGCAGTGGCCAGCAGCACGCCGTAGCTGTAGACCGTGAGCGGACCGAGATGAAAGAGCTCGGGATACATGCGGCTTACTCGCTCCCGCCCTCAGCTGCTGCGAGGCCGGCCGGATTCGGCCGCAGCAGGTCGAGGATGATGATCATGACGCCGATGGTGATGGCCGAATCCGCAACATTGAAGGCCCAGAAGTGCCAACCCTGCCAGTACGCGTCCACGAAATCGACAACGTAGCCCTGGCGCAGGCGATCGACCAGATTTCCGGCGGCGCCGCCGATGATGAGCATCAGGCCAGTGCGCGCAAGGCGGTGGGACGCCGGCAGGTGCATGGCGTATGTGCCGACACCGACGAGCGCCAGCAGCGCCACGATGGCAATCACGACCGGCTTGCCTGGAAAGTCGGCGGCGTTGAGAAACCCGAACGCGGCGCCGCTGTTCCTCACGTGCGTGAGGTCGAGCAGTCCGGGAACGATCGTGATGCTGTCGTGCAGGCCGATTGCGTACACGACCAGCAGTTTCGTGATCTGGTCGAGCACGACAATCCCGCCAATCACCAGCCATTCGGTGAAGCGGGCGCCGGATGGTGCAGGCGGCGGCGTGTTCACGGCTCGACGGGCAGCGCCAGCGCATCCACGCAGCGCTCGCACAGCCCTTCGCGGCCAGCCGCCGCGGAAATCGCCGGCACGTAGCGCCAGCAGCGCTCACATTTCGTCCCGTTCGAGCGCTCGACGGTCACGGCCAGCGGCCTGTCACCGTCAGCAGGTGCGACGGACGCTTCCGAAACGATGAACAGCGTCGGCAGCGTGTCTTCATGACGCCTCAGCAGCGCGAGGTCGTCGCCGCTCGCGCTCAATGTCACGCGCGCCATGAGGGAGTTGCCAATCACCTTCTTCTGGCGCTGCTCTTCGATGGCCGCGTTGACGGCGTCGCGGATCGCGAGCAGGCGCTGCCAGTCAGCGGCCTGCCGGGGATCCGCCAGTCGATCGAGCGATTCGACGGCCGGAAATTCCGCGAGGTGGACCGATTCCTCCCGTCCGCTCGCGGCCGGCAACACCTTCCACAACTGCTCGGCCGTCACAGGAAGGATGGGCGCGATCATCCGCGCAAGTCCATCGGCAATCAGATACAGCACGGTCTGCGCCGAGCGCCGGCTCGGCGATCCGGGCGCGAGCGTGTACAAGCGATCCTTCGAGACGTCTACGTAGAATGCGCTGAGATCGGCCGTGGCCAACGTGTTGAGCGCCGTGAAGACGCTCGCGAACTCGTACTCGTCGTAGGCAGCGAGGATGCGGCGCGCCGCGTCCGCGTAGCGTGCGAGCGCGTAGCGATCGACCGGCTCGAGGCGCTCCAGCGGCACAGCGTCCGTCGCCGGGTTGAAGTCGTACAGATTCGCAACGAGGATGCGGCAGGTGTTCCTTAGCTTCCGGTATGCCTCGACCACCCGCGCGAGGATTTCCTTGCTGACGCGCAGCTCCTCCCGATAGTCGGTCATGGCGACCCAGAGCCGCAGGATCTCCGCGCCGCTCTCCTGGATCACTTCCTGAGGAAGAATCGTATTGCCGATCGACTTGGACATCTTGCGTCCGTCCATGTCGATCAGGAACCCGTGCGTGAGCACCTGACGGTACGGCGCACGGCCGCGCGTGGCCAATCCTACGAGCAGCGAGCTCTGGAACCAGCCGCGATGCTGATCGCTGCCTTCGAGATAGAGATCCGCAGGCCACGTGAGCTCCGCGTTGAACGGCAGCACGGCCTCGTGACTCGAACCCGAATCGAACCAGACGTCCAGGATGTCGCGTTCGCGGACGAACTCCGTCGCGCCGCATCCGGGGCACGCGAGCCCAGGCGTGAGGAACTCTTCGATCGGCCGCTCGTACCAGGCGTCGGCGCCGTGCTCGTCGAACACCGACGCGGCACGTTCGATCAGCGCCGCGGTCAGGAGGGCTTCGCCGCACGCGGCGCAATCGACAGCCGGAATGGGGACGCCCCACGCGCGCTGGCGCGAGATGCACCAGTCGGGCCGGTTGGCAATCATGTTGTGAATCCGGTCGTGTCCCCACGCAGGGATCCACCGGACCTCTTTGTCGATTGCCGTCAATGCGGCATCGCGCAGCGTGCGCCGCGTCCCGCCATCGCTGATCGTCGGCTCGCCTTCCATCCGCACGAACCACTGCCACGTCGCAAGGAAGATGACCGGATTGTGGCACCGCCAGCAATGCGGATACTGGTGCGTGAAGTTGTGATGGTGCCACAACCGTCCGCGATCGTTCAGTGCTTCGATGACAGCGGGATTCGCCTCGAACACCTGTTCACCAGCGAACAGCTGCACATCGTCGGCGAAGCGGCCATCGGGGCCGACCGGTGCGTAGATCTCGAGGCCGTACTTTTTTCCGGTCAGGAAGTCGTCGGCGCCGTGGCCAGGAGCTGTGTGCACGACGCCGGTGCCCTGCTCGAGGGTTACGTAATCAGCGAGCACGGCGACCGAGTCGCGGTCGTACAACGGATGCCGGAATCGCAGGTGCTCGAGCGTCGAACCCTTCATCCGCGCGATTGGGGTACCCAGCGGCCGTCCAACGGCGTGTCCGACGGCTTCCGCCAGACCCTCCGCGAGGATGACCGCGCGGCCGTCCACTTCGTAGGCGCCGTAGTCGAATCCTGGATGGAACGCGACGGCCAGGTTCGACGGAATCGTCCAGGGTGTGGTCGTCCAGATGAGGACGGAGGCGTCGCGTCCCTTCAATTCGGGCACGCGGTCACCGAGATCGCCGCGGCTCCCCCCGTCGGCCAGCAGGAACTCGACGTAGATCGACGGCGAGACGTGATCCTCGTACTCGACTTCCGCCTCAGCCAGCGCCGTACGGCAGTGGATGCACCAGTGGACCGGCTTCTTCCCCTTGTAAACGAGATCGCGATCCACGAAGCGGCCGAGCGCCCGCGCGATGGCCGCCTGGTACTTGAAGTTCATCGTCAAGTACGGATGTGCCCAGTCGCCCTGGATCGCGAGCCGCTTGAACTCGTCGGTCATCACCCCGATGAAGCGGTTCGCGTATGCCCGGCAGGCACGGCGGATGTCGGCCAGCGACATCTCACGCTTCTTTGGTCCGAGCTCGCGGTCGACCTTCAGCTCGATTGGAAGACCGTGGCAGTCGTAGCCAGGCACATAAGGCGCGTCGAAGCCGGCCATCGAGCGCGACTTCACGACCAGATCTTTCAGGATCTTGTTGAGTGCGGTGCCGAGATGGATCTGCCCGTTGGCGTACGGCGGACCGTCATGCAGGACGAACTTTGGCCGGCCCGCGCGTGCGGCGCGAATCCTGCCGTAGAGGTCCATCTGTTCCCACCACGCGATCGTTTCCGGTTCCGCGGTCTGAAGGCTGGCCTTCATTGGGAACGTCGTGCGCGGCAGGTTCAGCGTGTCCTTCCACTCGGGCATATGAACTGATAATTGTACCGCAGCCACCCGAAGACCGCCGTACATGACAGCGCCCCGCCCGGAACTCGCCGGACGGGGCGCTAGAGCGCGAGCGGCGGTGTGTCAGCGCGAGGCGCCCGGGCGCACCTGCACCCGGAATTCACCCTGATTGTCCTGCACGGCATCATCGTTCACCGCGAGGAACAGCCGGCCGTCGGCTGGCATCGGCAGCGGGACGGTCTGCGTGCCGATGCCGAACATCGAGCCGCTGCCGACGCGTCCGATGAGCGCGCCCGCGAGCACTTCGCGCATCGGGCCGCCACTTGGATACCGGCCGCGGAGCGAGCCCGCCGGTGACGCCTTGTCAGCCGGATCGCTGCTCAATTGGACTTCGCCCGTTGCCGTGAAGGTCACACGCTGGCCTTTACGCACGGTGACGCCGGTGTCGATCCAACGCTGGTTCGCCGGTACGGCAATCCCGGCGCCCTGAGGTCCGACCGCTGGCGTGCCAGTCGCCGCTGTTCCGGTACCGGTAGGCCTCGAGAGATAAATGCGTCGCACGTCATTGCTCGTGAGATCGCGGGTGCCCCCGCCAGCCAGGTTGACCGTCAGCCGCAGTGGGTGTGTTCCACCGATATCATCCAGCTTGCCCTGGACGACCTCGCCGCTGCCGAGCACGACGCCCTGTCCGTCGTTACCAAGCTTGCTCAGTTCGGTAGCCGGAAGGTTGCGCGCGTCGCCGGCAAAGTCGATCACGACTACTTGCCCGGTAGGAATACGGCGCTCACTCCCGTTCACGTTCATGGTGAATCCGACGCCACCCATGTCCACGAGGTCGCCCGAAACCCGCTCTCCCGAATCGAGGAGCAGGGTCGCGTGC
>JBKPMA010000679.1:0-7692 GCA_046731935.1 Acidobacteriota bacterium | reverse complement strand
GGCACGCTGTTCAAGTTCGTGGACTTCCGCTTGATGCCCGACTTCGGCGGAGGCACCACGGTGCTGCAGGACGCGTACCTCGACTTGAAGTTCAGTCCCGCGTTCAAGCTGCGCACGGGCAAGTTCAAGAGCCCGCTTGGCCTCGAGCGTCTCGCCTCCGCGCTCGACATCCCGTTCGTCGAACGCGCGTATCCGACGTCGATTGTCGCCAATCGTGACGTCGGCGTGCTGCTGTTCGGTGATGTGGCGAACACGACGGTCGCCTACGCGCTCGGCGTGGTGAACGGCGCCACCGACGGCGGCAGCCTCGATGTGGACGACCGCGATGGCAAAGACGTCGTGGGGCGCGTGTTCGTGCAACCGTTCAAGAACGGGGACAACGAGGGCCTCAAGCAGCTGGGGTTCGGCATCGCCGGCAGCAACGGCACACAGCGAGGCACGATCCTGACGTCGAACCTGCCGACGATCCGCACGTCGGGCCAGCAGATCTTCTTCCGGTACAGAACCGACGCAACCGCAGAAGGCACCACGTTCGCGGACGGCGCGCACTGGCGCGTGGTGCCGCAGGCCTATTACTACAATGGGCCGCTGGGACTGCTCACTGAATATGTCGTCGCGTCGCAGGCCGTTCGCCGCGACGAGCAGACCGCTCGAATCGGATCCTCGGCGTGGCAGCTGACAGGGACGTGGGTGCTGACCGGCGAGAAGGGCAGCTATCGCGGCGTCGCACCGACGCATCCGTTCGATACGAAGAGCGGCGCGCTCGGCGCCTTCGAGCTGACTGCGCGGTACCACGTGCTCGAGATCGACGACAAAGCGTTCCCAGTGTTTGCGAATCCCACCGCGGCCGCGCGATCCGCGAAAGCGTGGGCCGCAGGCGTGAACTGGTATCTCAACCGTGCCGTCAAAATTCAGGCGGACTACGAGCAGACGCACTTCGAAGGCGGGGCGACCACGGGCGATCGCAAGACCGCCAATGAAATCCTGACGCGCTTCCAGGTCGGGTTCTGAGGGAGGACTACATCATGCGTGACAGGATTCAAGCTGCAGTGATTGCCGCGGCGCTCATCGTGCTGGCGGCTGGCGTACGCGCCGACAACACCGTGACCCTGCTCAACGTGTCGTACGATCCGACGCGCGAGCTGTATCAGGAGATCAACGCGGCCTTCGCCGCTCAGTGGAAGGCGAAGACCGGTCAGGCCGTCACCATCAACCAGTCGCATGGCGGGTCGGGCAAACAAGCCCGGTCCGTCATCGACGGACTCGAAGCCGATGTCGTCACGCTCGCCCTCGCGTATGACATCGACGCGGTCTCGACGATCGGAAAGCTGATCGCGCCCGGATGGCAGAAGCGGCTGCCGTCGAATAGTGCGCCGTACACCTCGACGATCGTCCTGCTTGTGCGCAAGGGCAATGCGAAGGGCATCAAGGACTGGGACGACCTCGTGCGGCCAGGCGTGTCGGTCGTCACGCCGAATCCCAAGACGTCGGGCGGCGCGCGATGGAACTATCTGGCCGCGTGGGGCTTTGCCTTGAAGAAATACGGCAACGACCCGGCGAAAGCCAAGGACTTCGTCGCGAAGCTGTACAAGAACGTGCCGGTGCTCGACTCCGGTGCACGCGGTGCGACGACGACGTTCGTCGAGCGCGGCATCGGAGACGTGTTGATCGCGTGGGAGAACGAGGCGTTGCTCGCCGTCGAAAAGCTCGGCCGAGAGAAGGTGCAGATCGTCGTGCCGTCCACGACGATCCTGGCCGAGCCCCCGGTGGCCGTCGTGGACAAAGTCGTCGATCGCCGGGGCACGCGCAAGGTGGCCGAGGCTTACTTGCAGTTCCTCTACTCACCGGAAGGTCAGGAGATCGGGGCGAAGAATTACTATCGGCCGCGATTGGACGAGGTGCGCGCGAAGTATGCGCAGCGCTTTCCAGCCGTGCCGACCTTTACCATCGATGAGGTGTTCGGCGGCTGGACCAAAGCCCAGAGCACACACTTCGCCGATGGCGGGATCTTCGATCAGATCTATCAGCCGGGATCGTAACGAACTTCAGTCTTCGGTCTTCAGTCTACGGTCTACGGTCTGCGGTCTGCGGCCTTCGGCCCCGCAGACCGTAGACTGTAGACCGTCCTCGCATGCATGACATCGATCTCATCCTGACGCTCACCGGCGGACTCACGGCTGCGCTGATCCTCGGCTACATCACGCAGCGCATGGGGCTGTCGCCAATTGCCGGCTACCTGCTTGCGGGCACCGTGCTCGGTCCCCACACACCGGGCTACGTGGCCAATCGGGAGATTGCCGAACAGCTCGCGGAAGTGGGCGTCATCCTGCTCATGTTCGGCGTAGGCCTCCAGTTCCATTTCGAGGAACTGCTTGCCGTTCGCAGGGTCGCCATCCCGGGGGCCATCGTCCAGAGCGTCGCGGCCACTGTGCTGACCACGCTGCTGGCACATGCGATCGGCAGCACGTGGGAAGCGGGCATTGTCCTCGGCCTCGCCCTCTCGGTGGCCAGCACGGTCGTCCTGATCCGGGTACTCGCCGACAACGGAGCCCTGCATACACGTGCCGGACATACCGCCGTGGGATGGCTCGTCGTCGAAGACCTGTTCACCGTGATCATTCTCGTCGTCATGCCGGCGATCTTCGGGCCCGAACCCCGCAGTGGTCTTGCCGTCGCGCTTGGTGTGACCGCGCTGAAAGTAACCGCGCTCGTCGCATTGACGGCTCTGGTGGGCATGCGGGTCATCCCGTGGCTGTTGGATCGGATCGCAGCCACACGATCCCGCGAGCTGTTCACGCTGGCTGTGCTGGTGATCGCACTCGGTATCGCCGTCGGGTCGGCCGAAGTCTTCGGCGTGTCGATGGCGCTGGGCGCCTTCCTCGCTGGACTCGTCGTCGGGCGGTCCGAGTTCAGCCTGCGCGCGGCGTCCGACGCGCTCCCAATGCGCGATGCCTTCGCGGTGCTTTTCTTCGTATCTGTCGGCATGCTGTTCGAGCCGGCGTCGCTCCTGCGCGGCCCAGGGGTGATACTGGGAGCGCTCGCCATCGTGATGGTGGGGAAGCCGCTGGCGGCATTTCTCGTCATGGCAATCCTGCGCGTGCCGCGCACCGTCGCACTTCCGGTTGGCGTTGCGCTGTCGCAGGTGGGGGAGTTCTCGTTCATCCTGGCCGCGCTCGGGCGGGATCTCGGCGTCATCACAGCGGACGTCATGAATCTCGTCGTGGTCGTGGCGATCGTGTCGATCGTCCTCAATCCCATCGTATACAAGGCCATTCGTCCGTTTGAAGCGTGGCGCGCGGAGCGCGCGGTCGCGAGGGGGATCGCGGCTGCGCCGCCGCCAGAGTCAGACGACAGCAGCGCCGTGGACGGAGGGCGAGGTCCGTCGCATCGCGCGGTGATTGTGGGATACGGCCCGAGCGGACGCACGGTCACCCGGTTGCTGCGAGAAAATGACGTCGAGCCGTCCGTGATCGAGCTGAATGTCGAGACGGTGCGGGCGCTCAAGGACGACGGCATTCACGCCGTGTACGGCGATGCCTCGCGTCGCGAGACGCTGGAGGCCAGCGGGCTCGCACGAGCGGGCACGATCGTGCTCAGTGCGGCCGGTCTCGAGCAGGGACCGGAGATCATCCGGCTTGCGCGAGCCATCAACCCACGCGTCGTCGTGCTTGCCAGAGCCGCCTACCTGCGGGACAGTCACGCACTTCGCAGCGCAGGGGCCAACGCCGTCTTCTCGGGTGAAGCGGAAGTGGCGATGGCGCTGACCGAAGCTGTGCTCCGCAGGCTCGGCGCCACTTCGGAGCAAGTGGACCGCGAGCGCGCGCGGGCGAGGGCCGAGCTGATGGGTTGACGCGCCTCTATGGCAACCGTTGACGCCGCTGCCGCACTGCCTCGTACAGGAGTACTGACGCGGCGACGCTCACGTTCAACGAACTGGCGGCGCCAGACATCGGAATCCGCACGAGCACGTCGCAGGCCTCCCGATACCCCTGGCTCAGCCCGCTGGCTTCGTTACCCACGATCACCACGGTCGGCGTCGTGAAGTCGTGCCGCTCAACATCCAGACTTCCGGATTCGTCGGCACCAACGACGTGGCACGTGCCGAGCGTCTGGCGTACGGACGTCACCCAATCGAGCAGTTCCCGGTGCGATGCGAGCCGGATCACGGGGAGAGCGAACAGTGAACCACGACTCGCGGTAATGGTCGCTGGATCGTAGACGTCCACCGCGTGTCCGGTGACGACGAGCGCATCGGCACCGAATGCGTCGCACGATCGAATCAGCGTGCCGAGGTTTCCGGGATTCGCCGGGCGATCGGCAGCCACGAGCAGTAGATCGGGCTGCACCGTCAGCTGCGCCAACGATCGCTCACGCACGGCGACAACGGCGATCAGCTCCGATGGCTCGTCCTTGCCGCTCAACTCTGCCAGAAGCGGCTGCGACATCACGTATCGGGTTGCGCTCGAGTGACTCGCCAGAATGTCATTTGCCCAATCAGAGAGCCGCTTGCCAGCGGCGTGAATCAGCGCCTCGACGTGCCAGCCGTGGCTCAGAGCGAGATTGAGCGGCTGTACGCCCTCCAGCAGAAAGGTGCGCGTCGACGAGCGCTTCTGTCGGTTCGTGCGGAGGCTGACCAACTGCTGAAACGTGCTGTTTCGGGTCGTGATCCGCAGCGGCGTGGTCATCGTGCCCCAGCCTGCCGGGCGCGTACCGTGCCGATTCCGCCAATCACGACGGCGGCAATCGAAAGAATGCCCAGTGCGATTCGAAGACCGACGTGGCCGGCCACGAAGCCGATGATGGGCGGTCCGAGCAAGAAACCCGCATAGCCCATCGTCGCGACCGTCGAGACGCCGATCCCGGGCGCCGTGGGTGTGCTCCGGCCCGCCTGGCTGAAGACGATTGGAATGATGTTCGCCAACCCGAGACCCGCGATGCCGAACCCGACGGACGCCGTCAGGGGGCGGGTGGCGAGGACGGCCAGCGTCAGCCCGGCCGCAGCCAGCCACCCGCTTGCGGCGAGCGTGACAGGATGGCCGAGCCGCGAAACCACCTGATCGCCGGCGAGACGGCCAGCGGTCATCGCGAGCGAGAACGACGCGAAACCAAACGCGGCGACCGACACCGCCGCGCCGAGCACGGTCGACAGGTAGATGGCCGTCCAATCCACCATCGCGCCTTCAGCTACGGCGCAGAGAAATCCGACGATGCCGAGCGCCGCCAGCGCTCGCCAGGGTCTCGCGGGGGCCGACGCTGAGTGCGTGTGGTGCTCGTCAGAGACCGCGAATCTCAGGGTTCGCCAGACGATGGGTGCCGTCGCGAGCACGACGAGCGCCAGGATTGCCGAGGCAAGCGGCATCCCCGACGATGCGTCGAACCGGCGGGCGATCAGGACGCTGCCCGCCGACGCACCGATCAATCCACCGAGGCTGAAAAAGGCATGGAACGACGACATGATGTGCGCGCGCCAGACACGCTCGAGCGCCGAGGCGTGCGCGTTCATCGAGATGTCCATGGCGCCATTCGCCGCCCCGAGCACGACCGCCGCGGCCGCGAAAGCGGCGACGGAGGGTGCCAACGCCGGCAGGCTGAGGGCTCCACAACACAGGACGCCCGCGGCCACCATGACGCGGCCGCTGTTCCACCGTGCCGTGAGCCATCCCGTCATCGTCATCGTGGCGATGGCTCCGAGCGCGAATCCGAGCAGCACGAAGCCGAGGCGCTGCTCCGACAATTGATGGGTCGCCTTGAGGAGCGGGATGTACGCGGCCCAGAGGCCGATTTCCGTGCCATTCACGAGGAATACGATCGTGATGGCCGCACGCGCGGACCTCAGGTCGCCGAGCGACAGATCCGCCGCCGGCGCGGGCGGCGCGTCGAGTGTCGTGGGGAAGGCCTCGTGCGACATGCCGCATCAGCCTACCATCCCGCTCTGTCGGCCGGGCGCGCTGCATGCGCCGGGCGGGAGGCGCGTCTGCGCGCGGCGTCATGCCCTCAACATTTGATTCAATCAACAGTTGAGGGTATGATGCCGGCATGGCACCCGTAGACTTCGTTCAGGGCACGCTCGACGTGGTCGTCCTGCAGGCCGTGGCGCACGGTCCCGTGCACGGCTACGACGTCGCACGTTTCATTCACGAGCACTCGGACGGCACGCTTCGCGTGCTCGACGGCGCGCTGTACACGGCGTTGCACCGGCTCGAGGCGCGCGGCTGGATCGCCGCTGAGTGGGGCCTCTCCGAAAAGGGCAAGCGGGCGAAATTCTACCGGCTGACGACCGCTGGACGCCGGGCTTTGAAGGCTGAGATCGCGAGCTGGGCCGCGTATGTCCACGCCATGGGCAAGGTGCTGAGCGCCAAGCCTCAGGGGTAGGGTCATGGGTGCGAACTGGAAGTGGCGGCCGTATCGACGGGTGTTTCCTTCGCATCTCGATGCCGGTGTCGATGACGAGTTGCGGTTTCATCTCTCGGAGCGCGTCGAGGCGCTGATGGCCGAGGGGCTGACCGAAGACGCCGCGCGCGCGCAGGCACTCGCCGAGTTCGGCGACGTCCACGACGTGCGCCGCACCCTCGTGGCCGTGGACGCGGGCATCGAGCGCCGCCGGCGGCGGACGGAATGGATCGTCTCCGTGTGGTCGGACGTCCGGTACGCTGCGCGCACACTGCGGAGGGCGCCGCGATTCACGCTGGCCGCCCTGACGACGCTCGGACTCGGCGTTGGCCTTGCCAGCATGGTGATTGGTGCAGCGGATGCCGTCCTTTTGCGGCCGCTGCGGTACCACGAGCCGGAACGGCTGGTATCGCTGCACGAGATCACGCGGGCGGACAGCGCGTACTACTCCGTCGCCTTCGCCAGTCTGCGGGATCTCGAACGGCAGGGGCGCGCGTTTGCCGGCCTGGCGGGATCCTCCCTCCGGGCCCGCAATCTGACCGGACGGGGACAGCCACAGCGCGTGTGGTCGGATATCGTGTCGCCGAACTTCTTCGACGTCCTTGGCGTGCGTCCGTTCCTTGGCCGTGCGTTCCGCCGTGATGAAAACACGACCGGCCGCAACCGCGTCGCCGTGATCAGCTACGGCTTGTGGGAGCAGCTCGGCTCCGACCCGGATCTGCTCGGATCCGTCGTGCGCATCGACGACCTGCCGCATGAGATCGTCGGTGTCGCCCCTCAGCGCTTCCAGCCTCCGGACGAATTCGGCCGCCGTGAACCAGTGGCGCTCTACACGCCCCTCTCGATCGACGATGACAGCTTTGCGCCGGACAACCATGGCGACCACGAGCTCAACGCGATCGCGCGGCTCGCGCCACGCATCACGGTGGCTCAGGCGCAGGCCGACGTGGATCGAGTCTGGGCGTGGCTCGCAAAGACGTACCCGGACAGCAACCGCGACCTGACCGCGCGCATCCGCCCGCTCGGGTCGGATCTCGTGCACGAAGTGCGTGAGCCAATGCTGGTGCTCGTCGGGGCCGTGGCACTGCTGTGGCTGGTCGCGTCTGTCAACCTGGCGACGCTGATGCTGGTACAGTTCATCGGGCGTCAGCGCGAGATCGCGGTGCGTACCGCGCTTGGCGCAAGCCGTCCTCGCGTGCTGCAGATGCTCGTCGTGCAGGGCGCGGTCGTCGCCCTTGCCGGATCGGCCATTGGGCTCGCGTTCGGCATGGCTCTCATCAAAGTGTTCTCGCGCCTGGTACC
>JBKPMA010000678.1:0-3887 GCA_046731935.1 Acidobacteriota bacterium | reverse complement strand
AGAAGAGGTCGGTGCGCGTGTCGAGCGATTCGCCGCGCGCCTGTTCGGGCGACATGTACGACACGGTCCCAACCGCGGAGCCAGGATTCGTCAGCTCCAGCTGCGTGACGGCCGTGTGTTCGCCGCGCTCCGACGCCAGTCCCCGCTGTGAGATCTTCGCAAGGCCGAAATCGAGGACCTTGGCCTGGCCGCGCCGCGTGACGAAGATGTTCGCCGGCTTGATGTCGCGGTGGATGATTCCCTGTGCATGCGCGGCGTCGAGCGCGTCGGCGATCTGGATGGCGAGATCGAGCGCGATGTCGAGTGGCAGCGGGCGGCCGGAGATGCGGTGTTTCAGCGTCTGGCCGTCCAGGTACTCCATCGCAATGAACGGCCGGCCGTTGAATTGGTCGACGTCGTAGACGGTGCAGATATTGGGATGGTTGAGCGCGGAGGTCGCCCGTGCCTCGCGTTGGAAGCGCTCCAGGGCACCAGGCTCCACAGCCATGTGTTCCGGCAGGAACTTGAGGGCGACCGTGCGATTGAGCCGCGTGTCCTCGGCCTTGTAGACGACGCCCATACCACCGCCGCCGAGGAGTTCGGTGATCTGATAGTGAGAGATCCGCTGGCCGACCATGGATGGGGTTGGCGCGAATCGTAGTCTGCGGTACCCCTCAAGTCAACGAAGGACCGCACCCGTCGCGGCCGGAAGGCGCCGCTGTCGGATATCCGACGGCGCCATCGTAGAATAGAGGGTCGTCTTCGGATTCGCGTTCGTCTTCTGGAGCGCCCGCATCCGCAGGCAAGGCCTCGAAGACCCATCGTCAATCATCAGTCCCTCATCCGTCAGTGTCCGCGCAGCCCAGAGTTCGCTTCGCTCCTTCTCCGACCGGCTACCTCCACGTCGGCGGTGCCCGGACGGCGCTCTTCAACTGGTTGTATGCGCGCCGGCACGGCGGCACGTTCATCCTGCGTATAGAAGACACCGACGTCGAGCGATCGTCGGCCGACATGGTCGGGGGCATCCTCGACGGATTGCGCTGGTTGGGGCTCGACTGGAACGAAGGGCCCGAGGTTGGCGGCCCGTTTGGACCGTACTCACAGTCCGCGCGGTTCGATCGCCATCGCGCGCTTGCCCGGACGCTGCTCGCTGAGGGAAAGGCGTACTCCTGCTACTGCACGCCGGAGCGTCTGCAGCAGGAAAGAGAACGGGCTGAGGCCGCGGGCGGCGCGTGGATGTACGACCGGCGCTGCCTGTCGCTCACAGCCGATCAGATCGCAGACCTCGAGGCTGCCGGCGCGCCTCGCGCGATCCGCTTTCGCGTCCCTCCCGGCGAGACGACGTTCACGGATCTGGTGCACGGAGCGATCAGATTCGATCACGCGAACATCGAAGACTTCGTCATCCTCCGATCCGACGGCCACCCGATCTATCACCTGAGCGTCGTCGCCGACGATCTCGACATGGCGATCACGCATGTGATCCGCGGCGACGATCACATTTCGAACACACCGAAGCACGTGCTGCTGTTCACATCACTCGGCGCCGCGGTGCCGGCGTTCGCGCACGTGCCGCTCATACTCGGGACCGACAAGAAGCGGCTCAGTAAACGTCACGGCGCGACGTCCGTGATGGAGTACCAGCGACTCGGCTATCTGCCGGAGGCGATGGTGAACTTTCTGGCGCTGCTTGGATGGTCGCCCGGGACCGATCAGGAGCTGTTCAGCGTCGCGGAGTTAGTCGAGGCCTTCGACCTCAGCGGTATTAGCGGCGGCAATGCGGTCTTCAATCCAGAGAAGCTCGATTGGATGAACGCGCAGTATCTCGCGCGGCTGCCCTTGAAGGATCTGATCGAGCGCATCACTCCGGAGCTCGCGTCTGCCGGCCTCTGGCGCTCAGAGCTTGGTACCGTCCCGTGGTTCGCGCGCGCCGTGTCGCTCATCGTCCCTCGCGCGAAGCGGCTTGGTGATTTCGTGTCGCAGCTCGAGCCGTTTCTCGTGGAGCGCGTGCAGTACGATCCTGCGGCGGCAGACAAACATCTCCGGCTTCAGGGACTCGACGGCCATATTGACGCGCTGGCGCAGGCATATACGACACTGCCGGTGTTCGATGAAGCGTCGAGTGAACATGCGTTGCGACAGATTGCGGACGCGCGCGGAGTGAAGGCCGGCGCGTTGATTCACGCGACACGCGTCGGCGTGACGGGCCGCGCGGTGAGCCCAGGTCTCTTCGAAGTGCTCGTAATTCTTGGACGCGAGCGCGTCGTCGCTCGTCTTCGAGAGCTCGTCCGTTATCTTCAGTCGCGCGTCGCATAACGATCGCGATCACCTCATCCACACTCTCCTGATGAGATGAGTCTACTCGTGTGGCACGTCGGTTGCTGCCCTTACAGTCGACACGGCTCCGATTCGATCGGAGCGAGAACGAATCTCGCGTCGGAGGGACGCACGGTGGCAAAAGAGGATCGTGGATTCGCATCGATGGACCGCGCCAAGCAGCGCGAGATTGCAAGCAAGGGCGGGAGGGCTGCGCACCAGAAGGGCACCGCGCATGAGTGGACGCCCGAGGAAGCCCGCGAGGCTGGACGCAAGGGTGGCATTGCTACCCATCAGCGGAAGACGGCTGATCGCCAGACACCGCAGGGTGACTCCACGCCCGATGATGCGACGCGCGACGAATCGGCCTAATGCCGATCGTCGATCGGGACACATTTACAAGTCGATCGGGCAACCCTACACAGAGACACCGTCTTAGTCGGACCGTGTGACAGTCTCAGCCATGAGGCGTCGCACGGTCCAATCGTCGTCAACTCCCCACCACAATCAACGATCACGGCCGCATAGGCTGGCCTCGGGATCGCCTGCAGTTTGGAATCCGAAGCGGTTCAGGTAGTCTGCACTCGGACTCGACTGCTTCATGCTTCAAAAGCTCGCGGCGGCGTGGTGTCTCATGGCGGCGTGTGTGGTGATTCACGCCGCTGGTATTGCCTCGGTCATCAAGTCGCATTACACGGACGCACCGTTGGCGCGAAGCTTTGGCGTTTGGACCTGGCTGTTCGTCCGTCTCGCCGGATGGATGATCCTGCTCCACATGATCGAGATTTCTCTCTGGGCGGCGCTGTACGAATCCGCCGGCGCAATGCCTGACCTGACGTCCGCGCTGTACTTCAGTGCGGTGACGTACACGACGACCGGATACGGCGATCTCGTGCTGCCCGACACATGGCGGCTCGTCGGAGGCATCGAGGCGCTCACGGGGATTCTGATGTGCGGCCTCTCGACGGGGTTCTTCTTCGCCGTCGTCAGCCGGATGTTTCCGACGCGCGCGTGAGCGATGAGCGAGGGTGCGGCAGCAAGGTGCGGGCGGAAGGTGCGGAGGGTGCGGACGCAAGGTGCGGTCGCAAGGTGCGGTCACAAGGTGGGGCCGGAAGGTGCGGTCACAAGGTGGGGCCGGAAGGTGCGGCGGTGCCTGGCGCGGCCGCGAGGTGCGGGCAGTACGATGTGGGGCCGGGGTCATTCTTCCTGTCGGCCGATGCACCCCGGCCAGCCTGCGCGAAATGCGAGGGAACAGCCTCTGTCGCCGTCGTTTGGCGGATCAGCCGGGATTCGGTAAACTGAAGGTTCCTGCCTGCTCGCTCCGGCCGCACTGGGAGGTCGTTCAACGGTAGGACACGTGGCTCTGGACCACGTTATCGGGGTTCGAATCCCTGCCTCCCAGCCAACTTCACTCGCTACGCTCGTTCGTTGGCTGCTCGGCACGTCTCCAGGCACGCGGCGACACGCCGCCGGCTCGTCGCCAGCGGGCACGAATCCCTGCCTCATCGCATCGCTTCGCTCGCTCAGAACCCCTCGCCTTTGGCTTCGCTGTTCTGGCTCGTCGGCGCGGCTTCAGGCACGCAGCCACACGC
>JBKPMA010000677.1:0-3798 GCA_046731935.1 Acidobacteriota bacterium | reverse complement strand
GTGCGGTGGTTCATCTTGTGCGACGGCCGCGCGGGCATCCGTTTCGACGGCGCGGGTACGCCGGCTGGATGCGACGAATCGCTGTTCGACGACGTCAGCACGGCTCTCGCGCTCGCCGCAGACGCAGGCCTCCTGGTTGTTCCCGTCCTCTTCGATTTTCTGTGGTGCTCACGCCGGCGGATCGTCCACGGCGTGGAGCTCGGAGGCCGTGCGGGTGTGCTTCGCAACCGGCGTCAACGAGATGCTCTCGCGGCGCGTGTGGTAGCGCCGATGCTCGAACGCTTTGGTGACTCGCCGACGATACTCGCCTGGGACGTGATGAACGAACCGGAGTGGGTGACGTGGCGCGTGGGCACATGGGCGCCATGGCGATCGGTCGGGGTCGGACCAATGCGCCGCTGGCTCGGCCAGCTCATCGATCTCGTCCATCGACACACGCGACACCCCGCTACGGTAGGATCAGCGAGCGCCCGGTGGTTGTGGCTCGTCCGCGATCTTGGCGTGGACGTGTATCAGCCACACTGGTACGACCGGCTCGATCGCCGGGCGCCGCTGGCTCGCGCACTGTCACACGCGGGCCTGGACCGTCCGGCGTGGCTCGGCGAGTATCCGACGCGGAACTCGCGAACGTCTATCGAGGAGCTGCTGGATCGGGCTCGCGGCGCGGGGTACGCCGGCGCGTTCGCCTGGTCCGTGCTGGCGAGAGACGAAGCGTCCGACTTCAGCGCGGCCGGACCGGCGCTTGCACGCTGGGTGGCCGCCACCACCATGCCCTCGACTGCGCCGGGATCGCAGGGCGTGTGAGTGTCTTCCGGCAGCGCGACGAGCGGCGGACCGCCGTGACCGCTAATGTAAGGAGTTCGTGATGAGCCTGCATGATAAATACAACGATGTCCTGAGCCTTGCCCAACAGTTGAACGTCAAGAATGGCAATGTCATCGAGGAAGGCGGGAAGCTGAAGTTGTGGGGCACAACCGAATATCAGCTCGACGCCAACCAGCTCTGGGACAAGATCAAAGCGCACAGCGGCTGGGAGAACGAAATCCAGGCTGATATCAAGGCCGAGAAGGGCGACATCTACGGCTTCTATACTGTGCAGTCTGGCGACACGCTGTCGAAGCTGGCGAAGCACTTTCTCGGCGACGCGAACAAGTACAACGATATTTTCAACGCGAACAAAGATCAGCTGTCCGATCCGAACATGATCAAGGTCGGACAGAAGCTGAAGATTCCCAACCGCTGATCATCGGGGAGGGCGCGTCGGCGGCAGCACGCGCCCTTTCCAACTCCGCCGCCGATCAGATTCGCGACCATGCCTCAACTTATCCCGGCCCCTGCGGTCGTCGCCGCGGCCGGAACCAAACCGAAACGTATCGAAGAGTTCGTAGGTCGCGTGAGAAGCGGGCACAGCGAGGTGTCGGTCGCCCGCATGGTGTCACCTGAGGGCTGGGTCGAACCCGGACAGCGGCCCGACTTCGAGGAGATCACCATCGTACTTTCCGGTCTGCTGCGAGTCGAGTCGGACAATGGCACACTGGATGTTCGCGCCGGCCAGGCCATTGTGACGCGGCCTGGCGAATGGATTCGCTACAGCACGCCCGAACCTGGTGGCGCGGAGTACGTCGCTGTGTGTCTGCCGGCGTTTTCACCCGACACGGTTCATCGCGACGCTTGAGCGCCTACTCCACCTGCGTGCCCAAGCAGCGGATTGACCCGGCTTCGCGGTGAGCGCTCTCGAGTTCGTCGCCGCTCGCGTGGACACCAGCCAGACCGGTGCGCGTCTCGATCGATTTGTCGCGCTGCTGCTCGAACGGCACGGACTCATCGACGTCTCGAAGTCCGCCGTCAGGCGCCTGATCGTCTCTGGCGCGGTACGCGTCAACGGCCAACCGATCCGTCGGCCCGCGTTCGCGCTTGCGCACCGATCACGCATCGAAGCCAGCGTCGATCGTGCGCGACTTCTCGCCCCGAGCCGGGACGGAATCCAGATCACGACTGCTGACATCCTGTATCGGGACGATGACCTGCTTGCGGTTGCCAAGCCTGCCGGTCTACAGACGCATCCGGGCGCTGACTCGAGACAGCCGAGTCTGGTGTCGGTCGTGACTGCGTGGCTCGCCAACGAACGCCCGGGCCTGACTCCCTATCTAGGTGTGCACCAGCGTCTGGACCGCGAGACCAGCGGCGTCGTGGTATTCGCCCTCTCGCTGCGCGCCAATCCAGGGCTTGCGTCCGCTTTTACCGGACGCCATGTGAAGAAGACCTACCATGCGGTCTCTGTGACGCCCGATCGCGCGCTCGACGCGGATCGTCCGAGGCACTTGAAGGATCGATTGTCGGCAGCGGGTACGGGACGCTCGACGCGCATGGTACCTGCGGAGTCGGGTGTGCTGGCGGAAACGACCATACGGATTGCCGAGCACCTCGGACCGGTCGTTCTGGTCGAGGCCCAGCCAAGGACGGGGCGACGGCATCAGGTGCGAGCGCAGTTGGCAGCCGACGGCCTGCCGATTGTTGGCGACGTGCGATACGGCGGCGTCCGATCGTGGCCATGCCCCGTACCGCGGGTTCTTCTCCACGCCTATTCGATTGCGTTTCCCCATCCCGTCTCGGGCGAGCCGTTGCAGATCGTCTGTCCGTGGCCCCCAGACTTTCAACGAGCCGTGGACTGCTTTCGCGCGAGAGCGCGCGGACTGTAATCCGCATTCCGAACCTCGGACCTGGCATTCCGAATTTCGAATTCCGAACTCCGCATGCCGCATTCCGCATTTCTCTTGTCATTGTGTCGCTCGCGCCGCCTTCTTCGCGTCCGGCGCAAAACGATCGCCGAAGTAATCGTGGACGTACCAACGTGCCGGCTCCTGGGAGTTGGCCAGGGCACGGACGGCGCGGTAGTTCAGCTCGGCGAACTTCGCGCCGGCGCTCCACATGATTGGCTGCGACAGATCGTCCGACGGGCTGTGATACGTGCGTGAGAGGAACGCGTCCCACGCCGCTTTGCCGCCATTGGCTCTGCCGGTCGCCAGCATCACTGCAGGTACACCTGCCTTGACCATGGCGTAGTGATCCGATCGCACGAACATGGCTTCTTCAGGGATGGGATCCGGCGTCAACTGAACGAGCATTTCCGCGCCTGCGTCGCGAAACGTCCGGTCGAGCGTCGAGTGGCTGGCACCGTACGCGATCACGTCGGTGAAGTCATACAGAATCAAGGGCATGTCTAGATCGATGGCCGCCGTGATGCGGTCGATGGGCACGGTCGAGTTGTGGGCGAAGTAATCTGCGCCCAGCAGCCCCTTCTCCTCTGCCGTGTTGGCCACGAGCAGAATCGAGCGGCGCGGCCGTTCGCCGGCGGCCGTAAACGCGCGGCCGACTTCGATGAGCGTGGCGACGCCGGCAGCATTGTCGAGCGCGCCGTTGTTGATGTGATCGCC
Source organism: Acidobacteriota bacterium (assembly GCA_046731935.1). Lineage (GTDB taxonomy): Bacteria > Acidobacteriota > Vicinamibacteria > Vicinamibacterales > JAENWD01 > CAVUPP01. The sequence continues at coordinate 364 of JBKPMA010000677.1, read as the reverse complement.
TGGCCCGCTGCCCGTGATGCCGATATGGTCCGCGTGGGCCATCAGCGCGACGTACTCGTTTTTCAAGACTGGATCGGCCCCTTCGATCACGCCAATCACCTCGGGGCTCGAGAAGCGCCGGGTCGTCGTCGTGGCATTCAGCCGCGCAGCGGTCTTCAGTGCGAACCCACCAGGTCGTTCCCCTCGCTGGACGGCCTCGAGAATCTGAGGGAGCCGCACAGCGGATCCGGCAAACAGCGCGTCCGCTGCCGTGGGCTCCATCAAAGCACCCGCCTCGATCCCCTTGGCCGATTCGAAGGGTGTTCCGTCGCGGCCCACCCACGTCGTGGCCGGTTCACCGGCGAACTGCGTCACGATTCTCCAT
>JBKPMA010000676.1:0-3198 GCA_046731935.1 Acidobacteriota bacterium | reverse complement strand
CGAGCCTGCAGCAGGCGAGGGGCGCAATATGTCACGCGTTCGGGATGCACTCGGCGCTGAGCCCGGCTGGCATGTTACCGACCGGGATCTACACGATTCCCGAAGTGAGCTCCGTGGGAGAAACGGAGGAATCGCTGCGGCAGAAGGGGATTGCCTATGTGGTCGGCCGCGCCAGCTACCGCGACAATGCGCGTGGCGACATCATCGGTGACGATTCAGGATTTCTGAAGCTGCTGTTCCGCCAGAGCGACATGAAACTGCTCGGCGTGCACGTCATCGGTGAGCAGGCCACCGAGCTCGTGCACGTGGGCCTGATCGGCCTGCTCGCAGGTGCGGACGCACGCCTCTTTGAAGCCGCCTGCTACAACTTTCCAACGCTTGGTGATCTCTACCGCACCGCGGCGCTCCGAGCGCTGTCAGAGGCGCCGTCGTAACAAGGTCAAAGAGTCAAAGGGTCGAAAGGTCGAAGAGTCGAAGAGTCGAAGTGGGCGAAGAGGCCAAGGGGCGAAGAGTCAAAGGGTCCGGGCACTTTCCGACCTTCGACCTTTCGACCTTTTGACCTTTTGACCTTTTGACCTTTTGACCCCTCGACCTTTTGACCCCTCGACCCTTCCTGTCCCTCAGGGCCGAACTGGCATGTTCGTGAATGTCCGCTCGATGTTCTCGAGCACAGCGACGGTGGATTCGACACCGGCCTGCAGATACGCTTCGCCGATTTCGGCGGTCGCGGTCCGTGCGTCTCCCCAGGTACCCGACTTCGTCGCCCAGTAGACGGATCGAGGTGCGGAGAAGAAATAGGCCGTGTGGACTGGACCGCTATTCACGGTGAACTCGGGGAAGTTCGGGAACTCGGCGTTGGCTTTCTCCATGTCCACCAGCTTCGGATTGATCGCAAGAATCGCTGATGTCTCGGCGGCGTTGGCGTGCATGCCTTTGGCGATACTCGAGTACTTCTCTCGGACTTCATTCGGCATCCCGTCCCAGTAGTTGATTGGAAACGCCTTGACGTCCTTCGGCATCCGCTCTGCGGCGTTCGCGCACGCATACGCGATCGCGTAGGTGTTGTCGTAGTGCCCGTTCAGAAAGACGATGCGCTTGAATCCCGTGGCCGAGAACGCGGCACACAGATCCTCGATGAGCGCCATGAAGGTTGGAATCCGGATGTGCACGAGTCCGGTGAATCCCACATGTGGATACGACAGCGCGTAGTTGATGGGCGGCGCGACGACGGCTCCGATCCGCGGAGCGGCGCGTCGGGCGACTTCCTGCGGAATGAGGACGTCGGTGAGCAGCGGTGCGTGCGGTCCGTGCTGTTCGGTGGCTCCCGTTGGAATGATGACGGTGTGGTGCTCTTTGAGAAACGCTTCGACTTCGGGATTCGTCATTTCGCCAAGAAATACGGTCGACGGCTTCATTGTGATCCTCATCATTTCGGAATGCGGATTGCGGAATGCGGAATTGAACGACGAGTTGCGTCTTCGACCCGCGTGACCCCTTCGACCTTGGGCCGGCCGCTAGCGATGCGGCGCGGTATACGGCATGCGCTCCGGTGTTACGCGAATGGACGTCGTCAGTTTGAACGGGTACTTACCGCCACTGGGAAAGATCAGCTCTATGAAGTACGCCGTCCAGCCCTCTGGAGGCGGCTGGACGCGGGCGACCCAGGTATTCGGTCCGGCCGCAGTCAACATCGTTGAGTGATACCCGGCTCCAATCGTATCGAGCCGGAAATCACGTCCTTTCGGATTCGTGGCCTGCCAGAGGCGGACCGATGACGGCCGATCCTTCGTGACGACGCGAAGACCGCCATCCGAGTCGATGGACGATGTGAACTGCGGGCGGGGGCGGTCCGAAACGATGGAGGCGTAGAACGCTTCGAGCGTCTGGGCCGCGTCCGTGTGTTCGAGACCATGGCTGGCATTCGGCACGTAGCGCAGGTTCGTTTCACCAGAGAGTTGGTCGATGTAGAACTGTGACGAGTCTGGAAGGAAGAACTCGTCCCCCGACGCGTTCATGATCAGCTTGGGCATTGTCAGCCGGGCACGGTACTCGAACGGTTCCTCGATCCGCATCAACGCGCGGAACGCCGGCGTTCCCATCCAATCCATGATGCCCCGATCGACGTAGTCTTTGACCGCCGGAGCCCACGCTCCGTAGGCCTGCCAGTGGTGCGCGAACGACGCCTCGAGATTCAGCATGTCGATCACGACCGGCGCAATCGCCACGACGCGCGTGTCGACTGCGGCTGTTGTCCAGGTCGTCCACCCCCGCTTCGAGGCGCCGGCGACTACGAATTTCGACACGCGAACGTGTCCGCCATCCACGGAGTCACAAAACGCAGTCACGGCGTCCATCGCCCGCACCGCAGATTTCGTCATCGGAAGGCGGGCCGGCCAGCGATCGTCGCCAGTGCGGAGAAAATGGTCCCAGGTGTACGCGATGAAGTCGTCTTCGGACCTCAGCTCGTGCTTCGGATCGTCCTGGAAAACCACTGGCTGATTCGGGACCGTCCGCAGCTCTGCGACGACCGTGCCGGTATCGCGCGCTATGTCGAGCAGAAAGGCTGGCGGAGGCTCCGGATGGGGCTCGTCGATCTCACCGCCGGTGATGAACAGCAGGCCGATGTCACTGGTGACCCGCGCGGGACGCAGGATGTTGAGGTCGTGCGTCCAGATTGGTTTGACGACCTCGCGATCCGTCAGCCATTGTTGCGACGTCAGCTTGAGTCGAGTGACCGTCAAACCACGTACCTTGCTGGTCGCGGTCACGGCCCAGGCGAAGTGCGGATCCGGCGCTGCGACGTAGCGGTCGAGCGGGGTCTGCTGTTCTGGCGCCGCGCGAAGGGCAGGCGCCGACTGTTCCGGTGACGCCCCAGACAGGACGGCACCGAAGAGAATTGCCCCGATCGCGGCGGCGGGCGTGGAGGCGCGCATCTGGTGGATGTACCACACGGCGCGCCGGAGTCCAAATGCGCTATTCGCGCTGGATAGCGTCAAGAGGGGTGAGACGTGCCGCACGCATCGCCGGGTACGTGCCGGCCGCAATCCCGATGACGACGGCAGCGGCGGCGCTGATGGCCGCCGTTTGCCACGTCAGTGCGGCGAACATCGGAACGCCGGGTTTCGCCCGGATGAACGCGGTGACGGCCACGGCTCCTGCCATTCCGAGGGTCGCGCCCGCGAGTGCGCGCATCAGCAT
>JBKPMA010000675.1:0-7161 GCA_046731935.1 Acidobacteriota bacterium | reverse complement strand
AGTCGGGACGGTAGACAAATTCCGCGTGCGCGGTGGCCAGCAATTGGAAGTTCGGTGGCAACGTGCCAAAGGATGCACAGATTGACACGTGTCAAGCACTACCGTAGCGTTCTAGGATGCGCGCACCCACGTGGCTCACGGCGCCCCTGCTCGCGTCGATGTTCTTCGGGGGTCTGGCGGTCTTCACGTGGTTCGAGAACCGCCAACCTGCAGTGACCGCGAATTACGTCGTCTCCACAGAGATGAATCCACAGGAGCGACCGCTGCGGTACAAGAACCTTATCGCTCTCGACCGGACATCAGGCTACGCAGACCGCATCGAAGTGACGGTAGCGTTCCCCGGACCCGTCAACGTGTCCAACATTTGGTTGCACGCACCTGATGCTCACGTGCTGACGTGCGAGACGATTCGGACGGGCATCACATGCCGACTTGGTCCGATGGACGCCAACGGGCAGTACCGGCTTGCGTTGGTAACGGACTCCGGGGTGCTGCCAGTGCTGACCGCGTCGAGTAGCGGTGTTCAGTTGTTGTCGCCCCAAGATATCGCCAGCCGCGAAGTTGCCTCAAATTTGATCTTCATCTTTACCCTCACCGCTGTTCTCTTACTTGCGTTGTCTTGGGTCGTCGCCTCGCGACCGGCGCCCATAGCATGGGTGTTGGGACAAGACGACTTCAAGGTTTGACAAGCAAGGCGTGGTCGCCACCCGGTGAACATCTCGGCTGGCGCAAAATTCTTGAATGCCTTGTTCTTGACCGGACGCACTACGACTAGGTCGAGCGCCAGCGTTGAGTTTTCTTCTGAACTGCCGGACGTGCGGCAAGAGGACGGGGTGGGTGGCTGGCTGGGCTGGCGTTCGTTAGCGAACGACCGTGCTCTAAGTGTGCTCAATACGCACCGACAGGACACGACAGTAATCCTGCCGGTCCGTCTGGAGCCGAATGAATTTGAGGGACGTTGGTCGGGGCGAGAGGATTCGTGCCGATGACCGCGAGCGGCGAAGGCCGCGAGCGGTCAGATGCCTGAGTCCATCGCCCAGGCCGCGAACGTCACGAAGTGATGTGAGTGGTCGGGGCGAGAGGATTCGAACCTCCGACCCCTCGGTCCCGAACCGAGTGCTCTACCAGACTGAGCCACGCCCCGACAACCCAAGGATTCTACCCCACGCGCGCGCCTGCGTCGAGAACTCAGCGACCCGCCTCCCGGATGGGGGAAGGACCAAGGGTGAAGGGGAAAAAGGTGAGGGCCAAGGGTAAGGGTTAAAAAAAGGGCAAAAGGCCGGGGATGAGAGGACATGCCGTCCCCTTGCCCCGTGCCCTTGCCCTTCAGCGAAAAGCTCCTATTCCTTAATCGTGGACGCCCGTCAGCCGTCGGCCGCATGCCTTCGAGCGCTGGCAGGAATGCCTCAGCGCTTCTTGTACGGCGCCGCGATGCCCTCTTCCGGCGTCACGATGTAGATCACCGCATCGTCGCCGCCGGTGCGCTTGAATACCGAAAAACCCTTGTAGTCGCCGACGCGTCGATAGTCGGACGCCGTGAAGTCAACCGACGGTCCTGAGAGGAAGTACCGGTTGCCTTCGTAGCTCACCCACACTGCCGACGCGTACTCCGGCCGCTTCGCCGTGGTCACGCCGCCAGGACGCATCATCCGCTTTGCCGCTGGCGTCATGACGTCGTCCTCGACGCGCCGGACGCCAATCGTGCCCACCGGCTCCGGAGAGAACGACTCGTCGGTCGCCTGCATCAACTCTCGCGGCTCGGTCCGACCCTCCTCGATCGCGAGCTGTTCCTGCGCCGTCAGCGACGGCGCTTCCGCGTAGTTCTGAACCGGGAACGAGGGCACGAAGCTCCCTGTCGTCCCGGCAAGCTCGCCGCGCCGCCGCCGTTCGTACGGCTGCACGAGCCCGCGACCGATCGGCACGAAGACGACGCTGTACGGCTCGAGGGTGGTGTCCTGATAGATCGGGACACCCTCGAAAAACGTACTCGCCACCATTCGATTGCCGTCGAAGAAGCGTGTGGATCCGGCTGGATAGTAGTAGTCGCCAAGCAGGTAGAGCGGCTCACGGTTGGCATACCAGGCCTCGCCGGCCGCCGTGCGATCGGGGCCTGGCGTCGAGCGGCTGAAAACCTGTGCGGAGGCCGCCTGCGAGATGACAAGAGTCAGCAGTGCGGCAATGGTCGCGTTTCGCATCACACTCCTCCGATGCGGCTCTCATTTCACGTCCCGTACCCGCGATGACACGCCTCTGCTGTCAGTTCGAGTCGCTTGGGGTCGGCCCGCATCCGCCCATCGCGATGGCTGATCAGTACGCCGCTGTTGGAATCGCCGACATAGGTCGCCGCAGAGGAAGAGATCGATCGATGCTTGGTGGGGGGTCCATAATGGCGGGAGTGACGACGCTCAAGGAAACCCTCGACCGTCATACCAAAATTGTCAGCGACCTCGCTCAGCCCCTGGGCGACGGACGGATTCGCTGCCTCGCATGCGGCCACCGCTGCCCTATTCCACCCGGGGCGGTGGGTGTCTGCAAAGTGCGGGGAAATCGCGACGGGGAGCTCTACGCACCGTGGGGCTACGTCGGCGGCGTGCAATGCGATCCGGTCGAGAAGAAGCCATTCTTCCACGTGGTGCCAGGTGCGCTCGCCTACAGCTTCGGCATGCTGGGCTGCGATCTGCATTGCGGCTATTGCCAGAACTGGGTCACGTCGCAGGCGATTCGCGATCCGCGCGCGGTGTCGCCGCCTGAAGCCGCCACGCCGGAGTCGCTCGTCGCCGACGCGGTCGCACACGGCGCTCGCCTGCTCGTGAGCACCTACAACGAACCGCTCATCACGGTGGAGTGGGCGGTCGAGATCTTCGACGTGGCACGGCGGGCGGGACTCCTCACCGGGTTCGTGTCGAACGGCAATGGCACACCGGAGGTGCTGCGATTCCTGCGTCCACACATCGATGTCTACAAAGTGGATCTCAAGAGCTTCGATGACCGCCACTATCGTGAGCTGGGCGGACGGCTCGCGCCGATCCTCGAGACCATTCAATCCCTGCACGCCTCAGGCGTGTGGATCGAGATCGTGACGCTCGTCATCGAAGGATTCAATGACAGCGACGCAGAGCTCACGAAGCTCGCCTCATTTGTCGCCGGCGTCTCCAGAGACATTCCCTGGCATGTGACGGCGTTCCACGGCGACTATCGGATGCGCGATCGACACGACACGACGGCAGACATGCTGGTGCGGGCGGCCACGATTGGGCGCGACCAGGGGTTGCGGTTCGTCTATGCCGGCAATCGCCCGGGACGCGTGGGCTCACTCGAGGACACGCATTGCACCGCATGCGGCATGCTTCTCGTCGGGCGGGACGGCTACCTCATACGGTCGTACAGCATCACCGCCCAGGGGACGTGTCCGTCGTGTGCGGCGCCGGTTCCTGGCCGCTTCGATCGCGCGTTCGCGCCGCAGCTCATCTCGCGGCCGTTCGTGCCGTTGTCTGGCCTCAGGTCTCGCCCCTGAGACGGCCCATATACAATGGGACGATTCTCGTATTCGTCAATCGTCACTCTGCATTCGTCATTGCCCGTAGCACCATTGCCTGTGTCTCTGCCGGACCGCCTCGCCCGCCCGCTTCGCAGCCTTCGCGTCTCGGTGACGGATCGCTGCAACCTCCGCTGCCAGTACTGCATGCCGGAGGAGGAGTATGTCTGGCTGCCGCGCGAAGACATCCTCTCGTTCGAAGAGATTGAACGGCTGGTCCGCGTGTTCGTCGGCCTGGGGTTGGACCGGGTCCGCCTGACCGGAGGCGAACCCCTGTTGCGGCGAAACGTTGCGGCGCTGGTGGAGTCGTTGAGCCGCATCCCCGGCATCGAGGATCTGGCGCTCACGACAAACGGCGTGCAGCTCGCCGATCACGCGGAGCGCCTGCGAAGCGCGGGCCTCCACCGCATCACGGTCAGCCTCGACACACTCGATCGCGCGCGCTTTCAGCAGCTCACACGTTTCGATGCGCTCGATGCCGTGCTGCGCGGGATCGATGCCGCCGTCCACGTCTTTCCCGTCGTCAAGATCGACACGGTGCTCATCAAAGGCGTGAACGACGATGAGATTGGCCGTTTGCTGGACTACGGACGACAGGTCGGTGCGGAAGTCCGCTTCATCGAGTACATGGACGTAGGCGGCGCCACCAGATGGTCGCCCGATCTCGTCGTCTCACACCGCGAGATCTTGGCACGCGTCGCCGAGGTGCGTGGGGGTGCGACCGCGCTCGCGCGCGACAGCTCGGCGCCAGCCGAGCGCTATGTCACAGACGATGAGCAGACGTTCGGGATCATCGCGTCGACCACGCAGCCGTTCTGCCGCACCTGCGACCGGAGCCGTTTGACGGCTGACGGTCTGTGGTTTCTGTGTTTGTACGCGCGGGAAGGGATGGACCTCCGCGCACGGCTGCGGGCTGGCGCATCGGATGAGGCGCTGGCCGCGGTCGTCGCGGACACCTGGACGGCACGCGACGACCGCGGGGCGGAGTTGCGGGTCTCCGAGCGCGAACGGACGCCGTTTGTGCCGGTCAGCCGGCTACGGCGCGATCCGCACCTCGAGATGCATACGCGAGGCGGTTAGCCCTTCGCGGGCTGCGCGCAATACTGATCGAAAGCGGCCGTGATGTTGCGTGCGATCGCTTCGGCGTGCTGATTCTCGATCTGCCGCCGTTCGAGCATCCACACGAGCTCACCGTCGCGGAGTAGCGCGATCGACGGTGACGAGGGCGGATATCCCGTGAAGTACTCGCGCGCGCGCGCAGTGGCCTCCACATCGGCACCGGCGAACACGGTCGTAACCGCGTCTGGCTTGACGCCGTGCTCCATCGCCATCGCGATGCCAGGACGCGCTTTGCCTGCCGCGCAACCGCACACCGAATTCACGATCACCATCGTGGTGCCGGGACGCTTCATGGCGGCATCCACGTCCGCCGCGCTGCGCAGCTCCTCAATTCCGAACCGGGTGAGTTCCTCGCGCATGGGCGCGACGAAAAACTCGGGATACATGGCCACGCGTCAACTCCTTGGCTGTTCAGGTCTTCGTCTATTGTGACTCAAGTCGCCTCGAATCGCACACAGGTCGTCCGTGACGAGCCGGTCCGACCTGAGGGCGCCTATGTTCTCTATTGGATGCTGGCGCAAAGGCGGACGGCGTCAAATTTTGCGCTGGAGCGTGCGGCCGCCTGGGCCGAGACGCTGAAACGCCCCCTGCTGGTCTTCGAACCGCTGCGCGTCGGATATCGCTGGGCGAGCGATCGGCTGCACCGGTTCGTCATCGAAGGTATGGCCGACAACGCCGCGCGGTGTGCCGCCGCGGGTGTTCGGTACTTCCCGTACGTCGAGCCAACGCACGGCGCCGCGCGTGGACTGCTGAGCGCGCTATCGGCGCAAGCCGCGGTCGTGGTGACCGACGATTACCCGGCCTTCATCATCCCGGGATTGATAGCCGCTGCCGCGCGCACGATCCCTGTCCGGCTGGAGTCGGTTGACAGCGTCGGACTGCTGCCGATGCGCAGCACCGATGAGGTCTTTGCGACGGCGTACGCCTTTCGCCGGCATCTACAACGGGTGCTGCCGGGGCACCTCACCACGCGGCCGACGCCCGATCCGTTCGAGCCGCTTGGCCGCGCCGAGATGGCGGCTATCGATCCTGCCGTTAGAGAGCGGTGGCCGGCCGCCGATCTCGAGGGCCTGCTGGCGCCCGGCGGACTGTCGTCGCTGCCGATCGATCACATGGTCGCTCCGGTTGCGATGCGCGGCGGATCGGAGTCCGCGGATCGCACTCTCGAGCGCTTTCTCGACGAGCGGCTCGCCGGCTACGCGGACGATCGCAACGACGTGAACCACGATGTGACGAGCGGCCTGTCGCCGTTCCTGCATTTCGGCCACCTCTCGAGCCACGACGTGTTCTGGCGCCTGATGCAGCGCGAGGGCTGGCTCGGCGATCTCTCGCGACGGGCGAATGGTGCGCGTGAGGGGTGGTGGGGTGTGCGCGCACCTGCGGAGGCGTTCCTCGATCAGCTCATCACCTGGCGGGAGCTGGGCTTCAACATGTGCGCGCATCGCAGCGACTACGATCGCTACGAGTCGCTTCCAGGCTGGGCGCGCGCGACACTCGCGCGGCATGCGACCGATCGCCGCGATTCGATCTATGCGCTCGAGACGTTCGAGCGTGCGCAGACGCACGATGCGCTGTGGAATGCGGCGCAAGGTCAATTGGTCGCGGAGGGGCGCATCCACAACTACCTTCGAATGCTGTGGGGCAAAAAGATTCTCGAGTGGACGGCCACGCCCGAAGACGCCCTGGCGGTCTTGATCGAGCTGAACAACAAGTACGCCATCGATGGACGCGATCCCAACTCGTACAGCGGCATCTTCTGGACGCTCGGACGCTACGATCGTCCATGGGGTCCCGAGCGGCCGATCTTCGGCACGGTCCGCTACATGAGCTCGGCCAATACCGCCCGGAAGATGAACGTGCGCGGGTATATCGCCCGCTACGCGCCTGGCCCGCCCCAGCCCTCGCTGTTCGGCGAACGGGAGGCCGCCGGCGCATAAGCAGACGATCGGCTGTGTATTAGCGCAACCACCATCTCGCCCTGACCTGATAAACTCCTGTTATGGGCAAGACACTGCTGCAGAAGGTCTGGGACGCGCACTCGGTCCGTCGTCTGCCGACCGGTCAAACCCAGTTGTTCATCGGGCTGCACCTGGTGCACGAGGTGACCAGTCCGCAGGCCTTCGACATGCTCCGCGCGCGCGGCTGGCGCGTCGCGTTCCCACAGCGCACATTTGCCACGGTCGACCACATCGTGCCGACCGTGTCGAGACAGCGGCCGTTCCTCGACACGATGGCGGAACAGATGATGACCGCCCTCGAGAAGAACTGCCGCGAGCACGGGATTCCGCTCTATGACCTCGGGAGCGACGATCAGGGCATCGTCCATGTGATCGGCCCGGAGTTGGGGCTCACGCAGCCGGGAATGACGATCGCCTGCGGCGACAGCCACACCTCGACGCACGGCGCCTTTGGATCGGTCGCGTTCGGGATCGGCACCTCGCAGGTTCGCGACGTGCTGGCCAGCCAGTGCCTCGCGATCGAGCCGCTGAAGGTGCGCCGCATTACGG
>JBKPMA010000674.1:0-5409 GCA_046731935.1 Acidobacteriota bacterium | reverse complement strand
CGATCTTCCTTCGTCTTGATTTTCATCGCTATCCCTCAAGCCCTCAGGCCGTCGAGCCCCCGAGCCCTTGGTTAGGCTCCCGTCTTTCCCTGCTTCTTCTTCAGCACTTCGCCGGTGTAGCGCACACCCTTCTGCTTGTACGGATCGGGCTTGCGCATGCCGCGGATGTTGGCGGCCACCTGGCCGACCAGCTGCTTGTCGACGCCGGTGACCGTCACGTGCGTCTGCTTTTCGACCGCGATCTCGATTCCCTGCGGGATGTCGTAGACGATGGGGTGCGAATACCCGAGCGCAAACGTCACCTGGCGGCCCTTCACTTCGGCGCGGTAGCCGACGCCGACGATGTCGAGCTCGCGCTTGAAGCCTTCGCTCACCCCGAGCACCGCATTCGCGACGAGCGTGCGCGCGAGTCCGTGAAACTTGCGCAGCTCGGGCTCCGGACGCTCGAGCGCCGCCTGCACCTGCCCGTCCTTCACCGACACCGTGATCCCGGGAGGCACGAACTGATGCAGCTGACCTTTCGGCCCCTTGACGTCGACGCCCTGCTCCACGACGGCGACGGTGACGCCCTTCGGGAGTGCAATCGGTTTCTTACCAATACGTGACATGGTCTCAATCCTCGATCAGCCTGCAGGCTGCGGGCTGCCGCTCTACCACACGTTGCAGAGCACTTCGCCGCCGACGCCGGCCTTCACGGCTTCGCGCCCGCTCATTACACCGCGCGAGGTCGTCAGGATGCTCGTGCCCAGCCCGCCGAACACCGGCGGCACGTCTTCGCGACCGAAGTAGACGCGGCGGCCGGGGCGGCTGATGCGCTCGATGCCGGAGATGACCCGTTCACCGTGCGGACCGTACTTCAAGAAGATCCGGATCAGCGGCCGGGCAGGCTCGCCCTTCGCGGGCGGTTCCTCCACGAGCTTGAAGCCGTGGATGTATCCCTCGTCCTGGAGAATGCGTGCGATCTCGGCCTTGAGGCGCGAGGCCGGCATGTCGACGCGCGCGTGTCGGGCCGACACGGCGTTCCGGATGCGCGTGAGCATGTCTGAAATCGGGTCGCTCATATCTCTTTCAACCTGCTGTTTCGACGCTCGCAGCCGCCGGAGACGGAACCGCCGTGGTCCCTCGATCGGCGCTGCTCGCTGTGGTTACCAGCTGCTCTTCGTCACACCCGTGATGTCACCGTCCAGCGCCAGCTTGCGGAAGCACAGCCGGCACAGGTCGAACTTCCGCATGAAGGCGCGCGGCCGGCCGCAGCGGCGGCATCGGTTGCGGAGCCGGATCTTGTACTTCGGCGTCTTCGCTTCTTTCGCAATCTTTGCGGTCGTAGCCATCTTTCGTGATCCTCACATTGACGAGGGCAGGTTGACGATTGACGATTGGCCTTCAGGCCTCACACGTCACGCTCTGCTATTCGTCATTCGTCAATCGGCGTTCGTCAATGCCTCGCGCTCTAGTTCGCCCGAAACGGCAATCCGATCAACTGCAGCAGCTTGCGGCACTCCTCGTCGGTCTTCGCCGTCGTCACGACCGACACGTTCATCCCGCGCGCCTTGTCGACCTTCATGTAATCGATCTCGGGGAAGAGGAGCTGATCCCGCAGACCGAGCGTGTAGTTCCCGCGTCCGTCGAAGCCCTTGGGCGAAATGCCCTTGAAGTCGCGCACGCGTGGCAGCGCGATGCTCATGAGGCGATCGAGGAACTCATACATCCTCGCGCCGCGCAGCGTGACCGTCGCGCCCACCGGCATGCCCTGCCGAACCTTGAACTGCGCGATCGACTTCTTCGCGCGGCGGATGACAGCCTTCTGCCCGGTGATACGGGCGAGCTCGTCGACGGCCACGTCGATCACTTTCGCGTTCTGCGTCGCCTCGCCCAGGCCCATGTTCACGACCACCTTTTCGATCTTGGGGATGGCCATGACGTTCTTGTACCCGAACTCGTTCTTCAGCGCCGGAACGACTTCGCCGACGTACTTCTCGCGGAGGCGGCTCATTTGTCGACCACTCCCTTGCACTTGCGGCAGACGCGGACCTTACGGCCGTCGGCCAGGATCTGGTGCCCGACGCGCGTTTTCGCGCTGCACTCGGGGCACACCAGCTGCACGTTGCTCGCATGCAGCGACGCCTCGCGCTCGACCACGCCGCCCTTGATGTTCTTGCCAGGGTTCGGCTTGGTGTGACGCTTGATGAGATTCACGCCCTCGACAATCAGACGGTTCTTCACGGGCACGACCTTCAGGACACGGCCGCGTTTGCCGGCGTCCTTGCCCGTGATCACCACGACGTTGTCGTTGCGCCGGATCGGAGTGTGGAGACGAGACATATTCGGTGACTTCCGCTGGCTAGCGGCTAAGGGCTAGTGGCTTAGGGCCCTCTGGCCCCTGGCCTCTAGCCTCCGGCCACGGCCGGCTCGCGCTAGAGAACCTCCGGCGCGAGCGAGATGATTTTCATGAACTTCCGCTCGCGCAGCTCGCGGGCCACGGGCCCGAAGACACGCGTGCCAATCGGCTCGTTCTGGTCGTTGATCAGCACGGCTGCGTTCCGATCGAACCGGATGTAGCTGCCGTCCCGGCGGCGCTGTTCCTTGCGCACCCGCACGACCACTGCCTTCACGACCTGGCCCTTCTTGACGGTGCCGTCGGGCGAGGCTTCCTTGACCGACGCCGTGATGATGTCGCCGAGCCGCGCGTACCGCCCGGCCGATCCGCCAATCGGATTGATGACCGAGATCTTCCGTGCGCCGGAGTTGTCGGCCACGTCGAGGATCGATCGCATCTGAATCATTGCTGTATGCCCCTACGGGAGAGCTGACCAGTGACGATTGACGATTGATGCATGACGATTGGCCGATGCTCTCCGCATCGCGCGCCATTCGTCGTTCGCCAATCCGCAATCGTCAATGCTCGATTCACCCTTAGACCTCGACGGCCTTGCGCACGACACGGGTCACGATCCAGCGCTTCCGGCGGCTGAGCGGACGCGATTCGACAATCGCCACTTCGTCGCCGACCTTGGCCGTGTTCGCTTCGTCGTGCGCGACGAACTTGGACGTGCGCTTCTGCGTCTTGCCGTACACGCTGTCCCGCACCTGTGACTCGACCGCGACGACGCAACCCTTCTGCATCTTGTCGCTGACGACGACGCCGATCTTTTCTGTCTTTGCGCTCATGTGCCGCTATCCGTTCTTCTGCCGCAGCAGCGTCTTCACGCGCGCGAGATTGCGGCGCACGCCGCGCACCTTCAGCGGCGCTTCCAGCTGACCCATCGACTTCTGGATCCGCAGCCGGAACAGCTGATCGTCCAGGTCGCGCTCGCGCGTCCGCAGCTCGTCGGCGCTCAAGTCGCGAAGCTCGTTCATCGGCTTGCTCATGACACGTGCTCCTCAGCGAACCGAGTCGCGAACTTCGTCCGGATGGGCAGCTTCGCCGCCGCGAGCTGCATCGCGCGCCGCGCTTCGGTCTCGGTGACGCCTTCCATCTCGAACATCACGCGTCCCGGACGCACGACGCACACCCACTGCTCGGGCGCGCCCTTGCCCTTGCCCATGCGCGTTTCCTGCGGCTTCTTCGTGATCGGCTTGTCGGGGAACACCCGCACCCAGATCTTGCCGCCGCGCTTGATGAAACGCGTCATCGCGACGCGGGCTGCTTCGATCTGCCGGTCCGTCAGCCAGCACGGCTCCAGCGCCTTCAGCCCGTAGTCGCCGAACGACACGTCGGATCCGCGCCACGCTTTGCCCGCCATGCGGCCGCGCTGCTGCTTCCGGTATTTGACTTTCTTCGGCATCAACATGATGCAAAACCCTCAACCACACTGTCGGCTACGGGCTACAGGCGTCAGACCCCAGACGCCTACAGGCGTCACGCCGACGCGGCCCGCAGTCCGTAGCCTGCGGCCCGCAGCCTGTTATCTATCCCCGTGCCGGCGCACGACGCGGCGCACGCTCGCGGTACTCTTCATCGCGGCCAGTGCGCGGACGCAGCCGCTCACCCTTGTTCAACCACACCTTCACGCCAATCTGGCCGTAGGTGGTGTTGGCTTCCGCGAAGCCGTAATCGATGTCCGCGCGGAGCGTCTGCAGCGGCAGCTGACCGTGCAGGTACCACTCGGAGCGCGCGATTTCGGCGCCATTCAACCGGCCTGACACGCGCACCTTGATGCCGCGGGCCCCGAAGCGCAGCGCCGACTCGACCGCCTTCCGCATCGCCCGCCGGAACGCGACGCGCTTCTCGAGCTGCATGGCGACCGACTCGGCAATCAGCTGCGCGTCGAGCTCGGGCTTCTGGATCTCCTGGATGTTGATGAAGACCTCGCGGCTGGTGCGCTTCTGGATTTCCTGCTTCAGCTTGTCGACTTCCGTGCCCTTGCGGCCGATGATGATGCCGGGCCGCGAGGTGTAGATGTCGATCTTCAGCTTGTTCGCCGCGCGCTCGGTCTCGATCTTCGACACGCCGGCGTGCGAGAAGCGCGCCTTGAGCGTGTCGCGCAGCTTGAGATCCTCGTGCAGCAGCTTGGCGTAATCGCGATCCGAGAACCACCGCGACCGCCACGTCTTGTTGAACCCGAGCCGGAATCCGATCGGGTGAACCTTCTGGCCCATTAGACTCCTGCCTTCTTCGCGCCCGCTTTCGGCGAGCTGCTCCGTCCCCCAGCCTTCGGCGCCGCTGATTTGCGGCCCGATCCGGCTGCAGCCCGCTTCGGGCGTGCGCCCTCCGTGGACTCACCGACAGCGGCGATCTTCACAGGCCGTTCGGTCACGCGCACCGTGAGATGCGCCGTGCGCTTCACGATGCGGAACGCGCGGCCCATCGGCGCGGGACGCACGCGCTTCAGCGACGGTCCCTGGTCCGCGTAGCACGCCGACACATAGAGACGCTCGACATCGCCGCCGAAGCCTTCCTTCAGCTGCGCGTTGGCGATGGCCGACCGAAGCACCTTTTCGATGTCGTGCGCGACGCTCTTCCGGGCGAACTTCAAGGTCGCCAGCGCGAGATTGACGTCGCGTCCGCGGATCAGGTCCATCACCAGGCCGGCCTTCTGGGCCGACGTGCGGACGTACTTCGCGGTGGCGTGGGCTGCAACCATGACTAGCTCCCAGCCGGCTTCGCAGCAGCCGGTGCCGCCGTGGCGGCCTTCTCGGTCTTCGTCGTGTGGCCCTTGAAGGACCGCGTCGGCGCGAACTCACCGAGCTTGTGACCGACCATATTCTCGGTGATGTAGACCGGAATGAACTTCCGGCCGTTGTGCACCGCCAGGGTGTGCGCGACCATCTCCGGCACGACCGTCGATCGGCGCGACCAGGTCTTCACGACCTTCTTGTCTCCGCCCCGGTTCATCGTCTCGATCTTCTCGAGCAGCGATGTCTCGACAAAGGGGCCCTTCTTCAGTGATCGACTCATTGGTGACTCTT